>NZ_JBHUYE010000004.1:0-197697 GCF_042668835.1 Specibacter sp. NPDC057265 | reverse complement strand
CTGGTTTCGCAGGGAAACCAGCCAACCGCCGTCGGACCTTGGCAATGCAGGGTGTCTGCTCCGGGATTAGCCGGAGAAGTTGGTGCCCAGATCGTAGTCATCCAAGGGGATGGCACGGAACTCGGCGCCCAAATCGCCCGCGCCGCCCACGTAGTCAAAGTCGCTGAACGCGCTCGGACCTGTGAACAGGTTGGCTTTGGCTTCCTCCGTGGGCTCCACCGTGACGTCGGTGTAGCGCGGCAGGCCGGTGCCGGCGGGGATCAACTTACCGATGATCACGTTTTCCTTCAGACCCAGCAGCGGGTCCGACTTGCCTTCCATGGCGGCCTGCGTCAAGACGCGGGTCGTCTCCTGGAAGGAAGCGGCGGAGAGCCATGATTCGGTGGCCAGGGAGGCCTTGGTGATACCCATCAGCTCGTTACGCCCCGAAGCAGGCTTCTTGCCCTCGGACACGACGCGACGGTTTTCCGTCTCGAAGCGGCCGCGCTCGGCAAGCTCGCCGGGGAGCAGCTTGGAATCGCCGGACTCGATGACCGTGACACGGCGCAGCATCTGACGGACGATGACCTCCACGTGCTTGTCGTGGATGCCCACGCCCTGGCTGCGGTACACGCCCTGAACTTCCTCAACGAGGTGCTTCTGGGCGGCACGCGGGCCGAGGATGCGCAGAACCTGCTTGGGATCCACGGCACCCACAATGAGCTTCTGGCCCACTTCCACGTGCTCGCCGTCGGCGACGAGCAGACGTGCACGGCGGAGGACCGGGTAGGCGATCTCCTCGGTGCCGTCGTCCGGAGTCAGGATCAAACGCATGGTCTTCTCGGACTCATCAATGTTGATGCGTCCGGCAGCTTCAGCGATCGGAGCAACACCCTTGGGGGTACGTGCTTCGAAGAGCTCCTGAATACGGGGCAGACCCTGGGTGATGTCCTCGCCACGGCTGGCCGAAACGGCACCACCGGTGTGGAAGGTACGCATGGTCAGCTGGGTGCCGGGCTCACCAATGGACTGTGCGGCAATAATGCCCACGGCCTCACCAATGTCCACGGTCTTGCCGGTGGCCAGGGAACGGCCATAGCACAGTGCACAGGTACCAACGGTGGACTCACAGGTCAGCACGGAGCGGACCTTGATCTCTTCAATGCCGGCTGCGAACAGCTTGGCAATGAGGACATCCCCCACATCGTCGCCGGCCTCAGCCAGCACGGTGCCGGAGGAGTCCACCACTTCCGCGGCCAAGGTGCGTGCGTAGACGCTGTTCTCGACCTCTTCGTGGAGCACAATGGCGCCATTGGCGTCGACCACTGCGATGGGCAGGGCCAGGCCGCGCTCGGTGCCGCAGTCGTCTTCGCGAACGATGACGTCCTGTGAAACGTCCACCAGTCGACGCGTGAGGTAACCGGAGTTGGCCGTACGCAAAGCAGTGTCGGCCAGACCCTTGCGGGCACCGTGGGTGGCAATGAAGTATTCCAAAACCGACAGGCCCTCACGGTAGGAGGACTTGATCGGGCGCGGAATGATTTCACCCTTGGGGTTGGCCACCAGGCCACGGATGCCGGCAATCTGGCGGACCTGCATCCAGTTACCACGGGCACCGGAGGAAACCATGCGGTTGATCGTGTTGGACGCGGCGAAGGACGCCCGCATGGAATCAGCGATCTCGTTGGTGGCCTGGTTCCAAATGTCAATGAGTTCCTGGCGGCGTTCCTCATCGGCAATCAGACCCTTGTCGTACTGGGCCTGAACCTTGGCGGCCTTGACCTCGTACCCTTCAAGGATGGCCGGCTTGGATTCCGGAACCTTGATGTCGGAGATGGCAACCGTGATGCCTGAGCGGGTGGCCCAGTAGAAGCCGGCATCCTTCAAGTTATCCAGCGTGGCAGCCACAACAACCTTGGGGTACCGCTCGGCGAGGTCATTGACGATCTCTGAAAGCTGGCCCTTGTCGGCGACGGACTCAACCCACGGGTAATCCGTCGGCAGGGTCTCGTTGAAGATGACCTGTCCCAGGGAGGTTTCAATGATGGCCGACTGGCCGGCTTCGAAACCTTCCGGTCCCGTACGTTCCGGTCCGGGAACAAAGCTTTCCAGACGGATCTTGACCTGTGAGTTCAAGTGCAGCTCACCGGCGTCGAAGGCCATGACGGCTTCGGCGGCGGTGGAGAACACACGGCCTTCGCCCACTGAACCTTCACGCTTGGTGGTCAAGTGGTACAGGCCGATGATCATATCCTGCGACGGCAAGGTCACGGGACGGCCATCGGAAGGCTTGAGAATGTTGTTGGAGGAGAGCATCAAAATGCGCGCCTCTGCCTGCGCCTCGGGGCTCAGCGGCAGGTGGACTGCCATCTGGTCGCCGTCGAAGTCGGCGTTGAAGGCACCACACACCAGCGGGTGAAGCTGGATGGCCTTGCCTTCAACAAGCTGGGGCTCGAACGCCTGGATGCCCAAGCGGTGCAGGGTTGGTGCACGGTTCAGCAATACCGGGTGCTCGGTGATGATCTCTTCGAGAACGTCCCACACCTGGGGGCGGAAACGCTCCACCATGCGCTTGGCGCTCTTGATGTTCTGTGCGTGGTTCAAATCAACCAGGCGCTTCATCACGAACGGCTTGAAGAGCTCCAGGGCCATCTGCTTGGGCAGACCACACTGGTGCAGCTTCAGCTGCGGACCAACAACAATCACGGAACGGCCGGAGTAGTCAACGCGCTTGCCCAGGAGGTTCTGGCGGAAGCGGCCCTGCTTGCCCTTGAGCATGTCAGAAAGCGACTTCAACGGACGGTTGCCCGGTCCGGTGACGGGACGGCCACGGCGGCCGTTGTCGAACAGCGAATCCACAGCTTCCTGCAGCATGCGCTTTTCATTGTTGACAATGATTTCCGGAGCACCCAAATCAAGCAGGCGCTTGAGGCGGTTGTTGCGGTTGATCACGCGGCGGTACAGGTCGTTCAGGTCCGAGGTGGCGAAACGGCCACCGTCGAGCTGGACCATGGGGCGCAGTTCCGGCGGGATCACCGGGACGGCATCCAAGACCATGCCCAGGGGGCTGTTGTTGGTGGTCAGGAATGCGTTGACCACCTTCAGCCGCTTCAGGGCGCGGGTCTTGCGCTGACCCTTGCCGTTGGCAATGATGTCGCGCAGGATCTCAGCCTCGCCTGCCATGTCGAAGTTCTCGAGACGGCTCTTGATGGCTTCGGCACCCATGGCACCTTCAAAGAACATGCCGTAGCGCTCCCGCAGTTCGCGGTAAAGTGCTTCGTCACCTTCCAGGTCGGCAACCTTCAGGGCCTTGAAACGGTCCCAGACCTGCTCAAGGCGGTCAATGTCGGCGTCGGCGCGCTTGCGCACATTGGCCATCTGACGGTCCGCGGAATCACGGGCCTTCTTCTTGTCCGCCGCCTTGGCGCCTTCACCTTCGAGGCGCTGCAATTCGCCTTCCAGGTCACGGGCAATGGTGGCAATGTCGTTGTCACGGGTGTCGATCATGCGCTTCTTTTCCAGATCATGCTCGATCTGGAGGTTCGGCAGCTCTTCGTGACGCGCTTCATCGTCAACGCTGGTGATCATGTAGGCAGCAAAGTAAATGACCTTTTCCAGGTCCTTCGGTGCCAGGTCCAAAAGGTAGCCCAAGCGCGAGGGGACGCCCTTGAAGTACCAAATGTGGGTTACGGGAGCGGCAAGTTCAATGTGGCCCATGCGCTCGCGGCGCACCTTGGCGCGGGTGACTTCCACGCCACAACGCTCACAAATGATGCCCTTGAAGCGCACACGCTTGTACTTGCCGCAGTAGCACTCCCAGTCGCGGGAAGGTCCGAAGATCTTCTCGCAGAACAGGCCGTCTTTTTCCGGCTTGAGCGTGCGGTAGTTGATGGTTTCCGGCTTCTTGACTTCGCCGTGGCTCCAGTCGCGGATGTCTTGCGCGGTGGCCAGGCCAATCTGCATGAGGCCGAAGGAGGATTCGCTGGACATATGGGTCCTGTTCTCTCTAATTCTCTAAAGTCTGTTTCGGGTACGGGAGGAAGAGAAGGTCCGAGGTGCGGCACGGCTGGGGTGCCGCACCTCGAAGCTCCTAGACTTCTTCGACAGAGTTCGGCTCGGCCCGTGAAAGGTCGATGCCCAGCTCCTCCGCGGCCCGGAAGACTTCTTCATCCGAGTCACGCATCTCAATCGTGGTGCCGTCGGTGGAAAGGACTTCCACGTTCAGGCACAGCGACTGCATTTCCTTGATAAGAACCTTGAAGGATTCCGGGATGCCCGGTTCCGGGATGTTCTCGCCCTTGACGATTGCCTCGTAGACCTTCACGCGACCGTGAATGTCATCGCTCTTGATGGTCAGCAGTTCCTGCAGGGTGTAAGCGGCGCCGTAAGCCTCAAGTGCCCAAACTTCCATCTCACCAAAGCGCTGGCCACCGAACTGGGCCTTACCGCCCAGGGGCTGCTGGGTGATCATGGAGTACGGGCCCGTGGAGCGGGCGTGGATCTTGTCGTCCACCAAGTGGTGAAGCTTCAAGATGTACATGTAACCGACGGAGATCGGGTCCGGGAACGGCTCGCCGGAGCGGCCATCGAACAGACGCGTCTTACCCGAGGAATCAATCAGGCGGTCACCGTCACGGGTCAAGGTGGTGGAATCCAACAGGCCTGTGATTTCCTCATCACGGGCACCGTCGAACACGGGGGTGGCAACCTTGGTCTGGCCGATTTCACGCGGCAGGTTCGGCAGCTTGGAAAGCCATTCCGGCTCACCCTCGATCTTCCAACCGTTCTTGGCAACCCAACCCAGGTGAATTTCCAGCACCTGGCCCACGTTCATGCGGCCGGGAACACCCAGCGGGTTCAAGATGATGTCAACGGGCGTGCCGTCGGCCAGGAAGGGCATGTCCTCGATCGGCAGGATCTTGGAAATGACACCCTTGTTGCCGTGACGGCCAGCCAGCTTGTCACCATCGGTGATCTTGCGCTTGTTGGCCACGTAGACACGAACCAGCTGGTTGACGCCGGGGGGCAGGTCGTCGTCGGAATCACGGTCAAAGACGCGCACGCCAATGACTGTTCCGGACTCGCCGTGGGGTACCTTCAAGGAGGTGTCGCGGACTTCGCGGCTCTTCTCACCGAAGATGGCACGGAGCAGACGCTCCTCCGGGGTCAGTTCGGTCTCACCCTTGGGGGTGACCTTGCCTACCAGGATGTCGCCGGCTTCAACCTCGGCACCAATGTGGATGATGCCGCGCTCGTCCAGGCCGGCCAGGATTTCCTCGGAAACGTTCGGGATGTCCCGGGTGATCTCCTCGGCGCCCAGCTTGGTGTCGCGGGCATCAATTTCGTGCTCTTCAATGTGGATCGAGGACAGCACGTCCTCAGCCACAATGCGCTGCGAGAGGATGATGGCATCCTCGTAGTTGTGCCCTTCCCAGGACATGAACGCGACCAGCAGGTTCTTGCCCAGGGCAAGCTCGCCCATGTCGGTTGCGGGGCCGTCGGCAATGATGCCGCCAACTTCCAGCCGCTGGCCTTCGGAAGCGAGCACGCGCTGGTTGTAGGCGGTGCCCTGGTTGGAACGCTGGTACTTGGCGATCGGGTAGCTGATCTCCGTGCCGTCGTCGTTCAACATCACCACGACGTCGGCGGAAACCTCCGAAACCACACCTGCCTTCTTGGCAATGACGACGTCGCCGGCATCCACTGCCGTGGCGCGTTCCATGCCGGTGCCCACGAACGGGGCCTCGGACTGGACCAGCGGCACGGCCTGGCGCTGCATGTTCGCACCCATAAGGGCACGGTTGGCATCGTCATGCTCCAGGAACGGAATCAGGGCAGTTGCCACCGACACCATCTGGCGCGGGGAAACGTCCATGTACTCGACCTCGGCGGCCGGGATCAGGACGGGCTCGCCGCCACCGCCGCGCTGACGGACCAGCACGGACTCCTCCACGAAGTGGTTGTCGTCATCGAGCGGCGCGTTGGCCTGCGCAATCACAACTTCCATCTCGTCATCAGCGGTCAGGTAGTCAACGCTGTCGGAAACAACGCCATCCTTGACCCGGCGGTACGGGGTTTCAATGAAACCGAAGGGGTTGATGCGCCCATAGGAAGCCAAGGAACCAATCAAACCAATGTTGGGGCCTTCAGGGGTTTCAATGGGGCACATGCGGCCGTAGTGGGAGGGGTGGACGTCACGGACTTCCATGCCTGCACGGTCACGGGACAAACCACCCGGGCCCAGCGCGGACAGGCGGCGCTTGTGCGTCAGACCGGCCAACGGGTTGTTCTGGTCCATGAACTGCGACAGCTGGGACGTTCCGAAGAACTCCTTGATGGCTGCCACCACGGGACGGATGTTGATCAGGGTCTGCGGCGTTATGGCTTCGACGTCCTGGGTGGTCATCCGCTCGCGGACAACGCGCTCCATGCGGGAAAGGCCCGTACGGATCTGGTTCTCAATCAGCTCACCCACGGCGCGGATGCGGCGGTTGCCGAAGTGGTCAATGTCGTCGACGTCGACGCGCAGGTCAACCTCGGCGCCGTCGCGCATGCCCTTGGTGGTCTTGTTCCCGGCGTGCAGTGCCACCAGGTACTTGATCATGGCAACAATGTCATCAACGCTCAACACCGAGGCTTCGGGGCTGCTCAACGGCATGTCAATGCCCAGCTTGCGGTTGATCTTGTAACGGCCAACCTTGGCCAGATCGTAGCGCTTGGAGTTGAAGTACAGGTTGTGCAGCAGCGCGTCGGCGGCGTCAACGGTGGGCGGCTCGCCCGGACGCAGCTTGCGGTAGATGTCCAGCAGGGCATCCTCGCGGCCGGTGGTGGCATCCTTTTCCAGGGTGGCCCGGATGGAGTCGAACTCGCCGAACTCTTCCAGGATCTGGCCTTCGGTCCAGCCCAGCGCCTTCAACAGCACTGTGACGGACTGCTTGCGCTTGCGGTCAAGGCGGACGCCAACCTGGTCGCGCTTGTCAATCTCCAGCTCGAACCATGCGCCACGTGAGGGGATGATCTTGGCGGTGAAGATTTCCTTGTCGCTGGTCTTGTCCGCAGTGCGCTCAAAGTAGGCGCCGGGGGAACGGACCAGCTGGGACACAACAACACGCTCGGTGCCGTTGATGACAAAGGTGCCCTTGTTGGTCATGAGCGGGAAATCACCCATGAAGACTGTCTGCTGCTTGATTTCACCGGTCAAGTTGTTCATGAACTCGGCCTTGACGTACAGCGGGGCGGCGTACGTGGCGTCGCGGTCCTTGCACTCGTCAACGGTGAACTTGGGGTCAGAGAACTCCGGCTCCGTGAAGGACAGGGACATGGTGCCCTGGAAATCCTCAATCGGGGAGATCTCTTCAAAGATGTCGGCTAGGCCCGAGGTGACGGCCACACTGTCATCGCCGGCATCCACTGCGCTTTGCATGCGTTCCTGCCAGCGCTCATTACCAACGAGCCAGTCAAAGCTCTCGGTCTGGAGGGCAAGCAGATTCGGCACGTCAAGCGGCTCGTGGATCTTTGCGAATGAGAGGCGACTCTTAGCACCGTCGGTGCTGTTTGAATCGATAGCGGTTGCAGCGTTATTTACATTAGAGGTGCTCGAGGCGACCAAGAGGGATCCTTCCACAGACCTGCAGGCTTGTTCATGCGATCCCCACCCGATCCGCCCTGGGTCATCAAACCCGGGCGAACGCTAGTCGAAATGCCGCGAAAAAAGCCGTTCCAGGGCGCTGACGGCCCGGCACTGCTGTTCTTCGGCGGCCTCTGACCTAGACAAAGCCCACCGCTATATGAAGGCTGAAGGTTAAGAGGGATACGCAAAGAACTACACTACACCCTTAAGTGCGGGCGCGTCTACTCCACCTTTCTAAAAATGGCAAGCGGGGTCTGTTCAGCGGCCCCCTCCCCCGCACGCCATGCGGTCCACTGGATTCGGAGCTGTAGGATTCCAAGGGGACAAGTGCAGCTCAACGACGTGTTGCACGGCATAGCTTTCAAGGAGCACGACAGCCATGAGCGCACATTCACAGGACGTGGTAATTCTCGCCGGAGCCCGCACACCGCAGGGCCGGCTCAACGGGCAATTGGCGCAGTTCACCGCCGTCGAACTCGGCGCCGAGGCCATTGCCGCGGCAGTGGAACGTGCCGGTGTGGAGCCTGCCGACATTGACCAGGTCATCATGGGCCAGGTGCTGCAGGCCGGTGCCGGCCAGAATCCGGCACGGCAAAGCGCCATTGGCGCCGGGCTGGGGTGGCAGATCCCCGCCATCACGCTGAACAAGGTCTGCCTCTCCGGGCTGACAGCCGTCATTGACGGTGCGCGCCTGATTCGCAGCGGCGAAGCGGCGGTGGTGGTGGCCGGCGGGCAGGAATCCATGAGCAACGCCCCGCACGTACTGCCCGGATCCCGGCGCGGCTGGAATTACGGGACCGTCGCCGCATTGGACGCCGCGGCCCACGATGGCCTGACCGACGCCTTTGACGGTGACTCAATGGGCCTTTCCACCGAGCGGGGCAATCTCCGGCTCAACATTTCCCGTGCAGCCCAGGACGAGGTGGCCGCCGCTTCCCATCAACGCGCCGCAGCGGCCGTGGATGCCGGGGTGTTTGATGCTGAAATCATCCCTGTGACAGCACCCCGGCGCAAGGGTGAGCCTGCGGTGGTGACGGCCGACGAGGGCATCCGGGCGCAGACCACCGTGGAGACCCTGGCCGGGCTGCGTCCGGCCTTCACCGCCGACGGCGCCATCACCGCAGGCAATTCCTCCCCCCTTTCCGACGGCGCCGGTGCCGTGGTGCTCGCCTCGCGGGAATATGCCCAGGCGCACGGCCTGCCGTGGCTTGCCGTGGTGGGCTCCCCCGGACAGGTGGCCGGACCGGATAATTCCCTGCACTCCCAGCCTGCCAACGCCATCCACAAGGCGCTCGCAACAGCCAATTGGTCGGTTTCGGAGCTGGATTTCATTGAAATCAATGAGGCATTCGGCTCGGTCGCGGTGCAGTCGCTGCGGGATTTGGGCCTGCCTCTGGACAAGTGCAACATCCATGGCGGGGCCATTGCCCTGGGGCACCCCATTGGCGCCTCCGGGGCCCGGCTGCTGCTCCATGCCGCGCTGGAGCTGAAACGGCGCGGCTCCGGCAAGGCTGCCGTCTCCCTGTGCGGCGGTGGCGGCCAGGGCGAGGCGCTGCTGCTGTTCCGGGACGGCGAATGAGTTCCGCAGCGGCGCCCGCGGGACGCGCACGCGTTGCTGCGGACGCCTTGGCCAGGGAACTGGACATTGAAATTATTGCCCGGCCTGCAGCCGGCTCACTCGCCGAAGCCGCTGAGCTCATGGGCCTTGCCGCCAAGGACATTGTCAAGTCCCTGGTGGTCAAACGCAGCGACGGCACTTTCCTGTTTGCCCTGGTTCCAGGCGGCCGCGCCATTTCCTGGCCCAAGTTGCGCACGGTGGTGGGCGTGAACAAGCTCCAAATGCCCGCCGCCGAGGTGGCCTTTGCCGCCACCGGGTATGAACGCGGCACCATCACCCCGCTGGGCAGCACCACGGCTTGGCCCGTCTACGTGGATGAGCGCATCCGCGGTGCCCGCGTGGCCCTGGGGGCCGGGGAACACGGCTTCAGCATGTTCGTCCAGGCCGATGGGCTCATTGCCGCCCTGGACGCCACGGTGGCTGACATTTCAATCCCGGAATAGTCCTTGCGGGGCCGCACAGGCCTTAACGCACAAAAGGCCCCGCAGCATGCGGGGCCTTTTGAAAGAGCTAAGTGATTACTTGACGGTAACCGTGGCGCCGGCAGCCTCGAGGGCTTCCTTTGCCTTCTCAGCGGCTTCCTTGGTGGCGCCTTCCAGGACAGCGTTGGGAGCTGAGTCAACAACAGCCTTTGCTTCCTTCAGACCCAAGGAGGTGATGGCACGAACTTCCTTGATCACTGCAATCTTCTTGTCGCCAGCGGCTTCAAGGATTACGTCGAATTCGGTCTGCTCTTCAGCTTCTTCAGCTGCGCCACCGGCAGGGCCGGCAACTGCAACAGCAGCGGCGGTGACTTCAAAGGTCTCTTCGAAGAGCTTGACGAACTCGGAGAGCTCGATGATGGTCAGTTCCTTGAAAGCTGCAATCAGCTCGTCGTTGGTGAGCTTAGCCATGAGTGGCGCTCCTTCTGTGTTCTTGCCCCAAGGGGCTAATCCAAAACCTGATTCCAATTGGTGCCAGGGAAAAACTAATGCTGTGGGCCTGCGGCATACTGGACATCCCTGCGGATGTGCCGGTTACGCTTCGGTGGCCTCTGCTGCAGGTGCTTCCTCAGCGGCCGGAGCCTCTTCGACGGGTGCATCTTCTGCCGCGGGTGCTTCCTCAGCGGCCGGAGCCTCTTCAGCGGGAGCATCTTCAGCCAGCTTCACGCGCAAAGCCTCGATGGTGCGCGCAACGGCGGCCATCGGAGCCTTCAGGATGCCGGCAACCTTCGCCAGCTGCAGCTCACGCGACTCGAGGGCTGCCAGTGCGGCGACCTCTGCGGCGTCCAGTGACTTGCCCTCGAACAGACCGGTCTTGATGACCAGCTGCTTGTTGGCCTTGGCAAAATCCGTGAGGCTCTTTGCTGCTGCAACAGCGTCACCCTTGATGAAGGCAATTGCGGTGGGACCGGACAGCTGACCTTCGAAAGCGTCAACACCAGCTTCCTTGGCCGCAATGGCTGTCAGGGTGTTCTTTACAACCGAGAACTTGGTGTCCTGGCCGAGAGAAACGCGCAGCTCCTTGAGCTGAGCAACGGTGAGCCCACGGTATTCGGTTAGGACTGCGGCAGTTGAATCATTGAAATCCTGTGTGATTTCTGCAACTGCAGCCACCTTTGTTGGCGTTGCCATAACCCTCCTTCCGGGAAATTAAAGCCGGTCCTTCCAATCCCTGTCCGGTGCAACAATGTGCTGGGACAAAATAAAACGCCCCGCACAGATGTACGGGGCGTTTTCGCGGTGGACTCCCAGGTTGACACCCGGGTTCAACACCGCTCATAAGCTTTGTGCACCTGCGTTGGCCGTCCTGTTCAGGACTTTCGGATGCCACCTGCCCGATTCCAAGTCAAATCCAGTGCATGCTGCACCGGCTGAGTGGGGGTGGTTTACATCGACCGACGGTCTTTGGTACTTCAAGGCTACAGAAAAGCGCCGGGGAATCCAAATCGACGTCCACCACCGCACTCTTGTGCCTGCAGGAACGCCTGGCCGGCTCTAGTAGGCGTTAAAGTCCTTGCGCCATTGGGCAGTAATGCCCGCAGAGATGAACCCCAGTTGGGCATTGACCTCCAGCAACTGGGAATTTCCAGGCGCGTTCCAGGTGTAGATGGTGCGGACTTCCGGAAATTCGCGCATGACCTTGGTCATGTTTGCCTCCTTGATCCGCAGGCCCACGCCCTTGCCTTTATGCTCCAGTTCAACAAAGGTCTCGTCTTGAAAGGCAACATCCTGCCGGTGGTTCAAAATTGAAATGGAGGTGAACCCAATGAGGGCATCATCTGCCACACACTCGGCTGCGGTGACTATGGTGCGCCGACCCGTCAGTGCGGAAAATTCCTCAGCTTCACGTAGTTTGGCAATGTCCCAATCCCCGTGCCCCGGGCTTTGTCCCCGGTCAAGGCATTGTTCCAAACGGGCAATATCCCCCGCCCAGCGGTCAGGGCAGGCATCGAGCCACTGATGGACCCGGTACTTTGACCGGTGCGGCGCATGCGTGGCTTCCATGTTTTGGGCAATAAGGGCTTCATCCAGGGGAATGGCGCAGGAACTGAACCGCTCCACCCTTTCCAGCTCATAGCCGGCGCTGAAGGCAAAACGCGCCTCCCGGCTGCTCAGCGGCAAATAGCCGGTTCCCGAGGTGGGATGGATTTGCTCAGCCTCGTTGGCAGCGGCGGCCAGGGCAGATGCAGCATGATTGGTTTCCACCAGCACGGACTTGCGATTTTCGCCGCGCACGAACTGCTCCGCAGCCTCCAGCAGTTTGCGCCCCATGCCCCGGCCTTCCGCCTGGGGCAATACATCCAAGGTGACGTGGGCCAGTTCGGTATTGTCATCCAGCGGCATGGCAATGCCGGCACATCCCTCAATGACACCATTGACCCGGGCGATGAGCATGACATTCCACTCATAGGGGTCGTGGCATTGGGCGAGCAACTCCCCGGCGGTGTAGGCGAGCTCGTCATTTCCCCAGGTATGCATGCGGACAAGCCGGGAAATCTCCACCACCCGCAGGAAGTCAGCCGCCTCGGGACCGGTTAAGGCCTCGGGGATCCGCAGTTGCTCAATGTCAATATTTTCTTCCATAGCTTCAGTGCCCCACAATCGTCCACAACAGAACCGCATTGGGCGCTAAATCGCGCCCCGGCCCGCTCCCCCAATGGGAAGCAACTGCCTACCACCATGTTTCCACCGTACCCGCGGGGGCGTGGGGGAACGTAACAATGCGCCCATTTCACCGTGAAGGTGTGCGCAATCCGGGCACTCCAAGGTGGCGGGCAAGCAATCTGGCACGCAAAAGGGAGCCACCGCGGCGTTATGCCACGGTGGCTCCCTTGGTTCAGGCCCTGCAAGTGGACCTGGGAAAAACTATGCCTCGATGACGACCTTGGTGGCGGCCGGATCAACCGAGATGCCGGGGCCGAACGTCGTGGAGACGGTGGCCTTCTGCAGGTAGCGGCCCTTGGAAGCGGACGGCTTCAAACGAAGCACCTCTTCCAGAGCTGCCGCGTAGTTCTCAGCCAGCTTGGTTTCCTCGAAGGAGACCTTGCCGATGATGAAGTGCAGGTTGGCGTGCTTGTCGACGCGGAAGTCGATCTTGCCACCCTTGATGTCATTGACGGCCTTGGCCACGTCATTGGTGACGGTGCCGGTCTTGGGGTTGGGCATGAGGTTGCGGGGACCCAGAACCTTACCCAAACGGCCCACCTTGCCCATGAGGTCAGGGGTGGCCACGGCTGCGTCGAAGTCGGTCCAGCCGCCCTGGATCTTTTCGATCAAGTCGTCGGTGCCAACGAAGTCGGCGCCTGCTGCAATGGCAGCCTCGGCACGTTCACCGGTTGCGAAAACCAGGACGCGGGCGGTCTTGCCGGTACCGTGCGGCAAGTTGACGGTTCCACGGATCATCTGGTCGGCTTTGCGGGGGTCTACACCCAAACGGAAAGCAACCTCAACGGTGGCGTCGAACTTGGACGGGTTTGTTTCCTTGGCCAGCTTGATGGCGTCGAACGGTGCGTAAACGCTGTTCGCATCGATCTTTGCCTGGGCTGCCTCATATGCTTTACTGCGCTTTGCCATGCTGCGTTTCTCCTTGTGCAGTTGTGGTCGTTAGGACCGCGCGGGCCCTGCCACTACGTCCGCCGCGATCACCCAAAGGTGGGTTGTCCGGCGTCGTTTTTGATGAATGGTTCTAACTGGCGGTGTCGACAGGCGCCACCACCAAGGGGAAGCCTAGGCTTCTACGGTGATGCCCATGGAACGGGCGGTGCCGGCGATGATCTTCTCTGCGCCTTCAATGCTGGTGGCATTGAGGTCAACCATCTTCTGGGTGGCGATCTCATTGACCTGTGCGCGGGTCAGCTGGGCAACCTTGACGGTGTGCGGGGTGGCTGAACCCTTGGCGACGCCTGCAGCCTTTTTGATGAGCTCTGCAGCCGGCGGGGTCTTGGTGATGAACGTGAAAGAACGGTCCTCGTAAACCGTGATCTCAACGGGGATGACGTTTCCGCGCTGGGATTCCGTTGCAGCGTTGTACGCCTTGCAGAATTCCATGATGTTGACGCCGTGCTGACCAAGTGCAGGACCGATCGGCGGGGCCGGGTTGGCGGCGCCTGCCTGGATCTGCAGCTTAATAAGGCCGGTGACCTTCTTCTTGGGAGCCAATGTAGGGTCCTTTTCTTTAATATCTTTGCCTGGGACGACGGAGCGCGTGCCAGGTGGGTGGCCGGATGGCGTCCGGCCGAACGTTCCGCGAAGGGGTAAAGCAGTTCCCCGCGGAACGAAAATTGGGGCAACTAGATCTTGGTGACCTGGTTGAAGGCCAGGGTGACGGGCGTTTCGCGCTCAAAGATGGACACGAGCACCACCAGCTGGCCGGCTTCGGGCTTGATTTCGGAGATCGACGCCGAGAGGCCTTCGAAGGGGCCATCCTTGACGATGACGGCTTCGCCGACTTCAAAGTCAATGTCGGCATCGGCCGGATCGTGCCGCAGCGGGACGCCTGTTTCCTCGGCCTGCTGTTCCTCGAAGATCGGGGCGAGCATGGAGAACACTTCATCCAGACGCAGCGGCACCGGGTTGTGGGCATTGCCCACAAAGCCCGTCACGCCGGGGGTGTGGCGGACGACGCCCCACGAGGCGTCGGTGAGATCCATGCGCACGAGCACATAGCCGGGAATCCGCACGCGGTTGATGACCTTGCGCTGCGCGTTCTTGATCTCCACGACTTCTTCCATGGGGACCTGAACTTCGAAGATGTAATCTTCCATGTTCAGCGACAGGCTGCGGGACTCCAGGTTGACCTTGACGCGGTTTTCATAGCCGGCGTAGGAGTGGATGACGTACCAGTCACCCTCCTGACGGCGCAGCTTGGCCTTGAACTCCTCGGCCGGATCCACCTCGGGCTCGGCGGGGGCGTCAACTGCGTCGGCGGCTTCCGCCTCTACATCGGCGTCCGCGTCATCTGCATCGGCGGCTTCCGCCGCTGCGTCATCGGCGTCTTGCGTAACGGCATCAAGGTCGGCACTGATGGCAGCATCAGCAACCACAGTGTCCTGGTCCTGCTCACTGTTTGTTGCCTCGGGCTCCAGCTCAGACACGAATTTCCTGCTTTCCTTGTGCGTTCTTAAATAGCTCAAACCGACCTCACGCCTTGCGGCGTTGGTCGGGACGGGCTTGAGCTTCTTACTGCTCGACGTTTACGTTTCCACCGAAAATCCAGAGCACTGCCTGGCCGAATCCCAAATCAAGGACTGTAACGATGGCCATCACGATGACAACGAATACCAGCACCACGGCGGTGTAGTTGATCAGCTCTTTCCGAGTGGGGGTGACTACCTTCTTCAGCTCACCGATGACCTGGCGAAGAAAAAGAGCAATCCGGGCAAAGAATCCGGGCTTGCCAGCCTTCGTGGCCTTCTTTACGGGGCCCTTGGAGCTGCTTGCCGCAGTTTCGGTCACCAGTGCCTCACTCATCAATAGTTGGGGAACTACGCAAATTACGTGGATTCGGTTTTTGCAATGTGAAATTTGTTCGCCGAGTTTCCCACGGACCGTGTAAACAATCCGTTAAACCCATGCGCAGGGCAGACAGGACTCGAACCTGCAACCTGCGGTTTTGGAGACCGCTGCGCTACCAATTGCGCCACTACCCTTTGAAAGCCGCCTTTGGAAATTTTCACAATTTCCCAAGTGACGTTCCTGTGGTGTCAATAACCATGAACAACCTACCGTCTGGCGGCTGCGATTCCAAACCCGTTTCAAGGCGTGGGAGCCCATGGCGACTGAACACCGGTTATCCATTCTACGCATTCAAGGTGCCGTTCGTCGAACTGGGTGTTCCATGGCTCTAAAGTAGACCCTGACGATGTTTGCACTTGCGCCCCACAGTAGAAAGAATCCTGATGCCTGCCGACCAGACAGCTGAGCAAGTTCCCGCCCGCCGCGTATCCGCCCGGATCGCGGCGATTGCTGAATCCGCAACCTTGGCCGTGGACGCCAAGGCCAAGGCCCTGAAGGCTGCGGGCCGGCCTGTCATTGGCTTTGGTGCCGGCGAACCCGACTTCCCCACCCCGGATTACATTGTGGAGGCCGCCATTGCAGCCGCGCGCCAACCCAAATTCCACCGCTACTCCCCCGCCGGCGGCCTGCCGGAGCTGCGCAGCGCCATTGCCGAAAAAACCATGCGTGATTCCGGCTACGCCGTGGACACTGCCCAGGTCCTGGTCACCAACGGCGGCAAGCAGGCCGTCTACGAGTCCTTCGCCACCTTGCTGGATCCAGGGGATGAGGTCATTGTCCCCTCCCCCTTCTGGACCACCTACCCCGAGGCCATCCGCCTGGCCGGTGGCGTCCCGGTGGAAGTTTTTGCCGGACCGGAGCAGGGCTACCTGGTCACCGTTGAACAGCTTGAGGCGGCGGTGACCGCACGCACCAAGGTGCTGTTGTTTGTCTCTCCGTCCAACCCCACCGGCGCCGTCTACACCGCGGAGCAGACCCGGGAGATTGGCCTGTGGGCGGCGGACAAGGGCCTGTGGGTCATCACGGACGAAATTTACGAGCACTTGACGTACGACGGCGTGCCCTTCACCTCGATTGCGACGGCGGTCCCCGAGTTGGCCGACCGCGTGGTGGTCCTCAACGGCGTGGCCAAGACCTACGCCATGACCGGCTGGCGGGTGGGCTGGATGATTGCACCCCTGGATGTCACGAAGGCCGCCACCAACCTGCAGTCCCATGCAACCTCCAACGTGGCCAACGTGTCCCAGATGGCGGCCCTGGCTGCCGTGTCCGGGCCGCTGACGGCGGTGGATGAGATGAAGGTCGCTTTCGACCGGCGCCGCAAGGCGATGGTCTCGGCCTTGAACGTGATCGACGGCGTTCAGTGCCCCACCCCCCACGGCGCCTTCTATGCCTACGCCGACGTGCGCGGGCTCCTGGGCCGGGAAATCTCCGGCATCCGCCCGGCCACGTCCGCGGAACTGGCGGCCTTGATCTTGGAGCAGGCCGAGGTGGCAGTGGTTCCCGGCGAAGCCTTTGGACCCAGCGGCTACCTGCGCCTGTCCTACGCCCTGGGCGACGACGACCTTGCCACGGGCGTGGCCCGGCTGCAGGAGCTGCTCGGCTCGGCCAAGGCCTAGCGGCAGGCGGCGTGCCCCGGGGACGGGGGCACGGGGCACGCCGCCATCCGGGCGCTACAGCAGGCGCCGGTCCGCGGCCCATCGGGTCAGTTCATGCCGGGACGACAACTGCAGTTTTCGCAGCACCGCCGAGACGTGGCTTTCCACAGTCTTTATGGAGATGAACAGGGCCTTGGCCACTTCCTTGTAGGAGTAGCCGCGGGCAATGAGGCGCATGACTTCCAGCTCACGGGCCGAGAGCTTGTCGAGTTCGTCCTCCACCGCAACTTCGGCGGTGCCAAAGGCATCCAGGACAAATCCCGCCAGCCGGGGCGAGAACACGGCGTCACCGCCGGCCACCCGGCGGACGGCGTCGGAAATTTCGGTTCCCGAAATGGACTTGGTGACATAGCCGCGGGCTCCGGCGCGGATCACCGAAACCACATCTTCGGCCGAGTCGGAGACGCTCAGCGCCAGGAACCTGGTGGTCGCCAGCAACGCGGCGCAGCCGGCAATCACTTCCCGCCCGCCCTGGCCGCGTCCCCCGGGCAGGTGTACGTCCAAAAGCACCACCTCGGGCCGGTGCGCTGCTATGGCGGCAATGGCTTCTTCCACGGTGGCGGCTTCGGCCAGGACAGTTATGTCCGGGGCAAGGTCGGCCTTCAGCCCGGAGCGGAAGATTGCATGGTCATCCACTATCACCACGTGGATCGGTGGTGGCTCTGCTGTCATTTGGCGTCCTCCATGGCGGGCTTGTGATGCGGCAGGTGAAGACGGACTTCGGTGCCGTCGGCGTTACTTATGATCTCAGCGCTCCCGCCATTGCGTTGCATCCGTCCCACCACCGACTCCTTGACGCCCAGCCTGTCAGCCGGCACGGCAGCCATGTCAAAACCTGGCCCGCGGTCCTTGATGAACACATCCACCCCCTGGACCCCGGCCTCCACATAGACCGAGACGGTGGTTCCACCGTGGCGGACCCCGTTCAGGACTGCTTCGCGCACTGCCTGCACCAGCGCGTGGCTACGTTCATCCAGTTCGGCATCCCCCACCGCCACGACTTCAACGGCTGTTCCATGGAGGTCCTCCACTTCGGCGCAGACGGTCTTGACCCGCTCCACCAGCGCCCCCGGGCCATGGGTGCTGTCCTGGTAGATCCATTCCCGCAACTCCCGTTCCTGTGCCCGTGCCAACCGGGTCACGTCGGCGGAGGACGTGGCGCTTTTTTGAATCAACGCCAGGGTCTGCAACACCGAATCATGCAGGTGGGCGGCAATCTCCGCCCGTTCAGTGGCCCGTACGCGGCCGGCCCGTTCCTCCTGAAACTCCCGCCAAAACTTCAAAGCCCAGGGTGCAAGAACCAGCCCCACCCCCGCCAGGACGGCCAGGGAAGCCACCATGGACGTCCAGACCAGGGACCACGAGCCGGAACCGGCCACAATGACAATGACTCCGGCAATGACCAGGGCCAGGCCGCCGCCCAAACGCAGCAGCGCCATGGGCGTGTTCATGCGCGCTGCACTAAGCAGACCCACTCTGCGCGTGTTGTCCAGCTGCATCCAGGTCAGCACGGCACCTAAAATAATGATCAGCAGCGGCAGCACCGTGCCAAGCTGCAGATTCCACCCGGACTGCCGGCCAAAGAGTGCAACGGCCGCAATGACCAGCCCACCGCCAATGAGGACTTCCTTGAATCCGAGGGGAATCTGCTGCCGGGCCGGGGCCAGCTGCCCGCCGTCGAGGTGTTCATGTCCGGGGCCCGGACGGAACAACTGCAGCCGGGGGTTGCCGTCGGCGTCGAGCCAGGGGCTGTTGTCCTGGGCAGTGTCCCCGGCCATGGGCACCAGGAGCCACAGCCAGCCGTAAAAGACCAGGCCGGCTCCCAAAAAGACGCTGGAACCAATCATGATGGCCCGCACCAGGCCCACCCCAATGCCGAGGTGCTCCGCGAGTCCCCCGCACACCCCCGCGACCATGCGCTGCTGGGAACGGTACATCTTTGCGCTCATGGTTCCATCCAAACACGTCAGGGGGAAACCCACCCCACAACTTGGGGGCAGTTCAGGGTTCTTTCAGGGTGGCACCTGATGGTTTGCACGCCCCGGTGCGGACACCATGGATACATGACCACCTCAGCAGACCTCCCGGAACAACCGCACGATCCAAAAACCCCCCCTGCCGCTTTACCGCCTGCAGAACCTCCAACGTCAGCACGCTTCTTCCAGTGGATCCGTTCCCTGGGCGTCCAACGCAGCAGCAACCGTTGGGTTGGTGGCGTGTGCGGCGGCCTGGCCGCCAAATGGGGCATTGATCCTGTCATAGTCCGCGGCCTGGCAGTGGTGCTGACGCTGTTCTTCGGCATTGGCCTGCTGGCCTACGGCGCGGCCTGGGCCCTGTTGCCTGAGCCCGACGGCAGAATCCACAGCGAAGAAGTGTCCCGTGGCCGGTGGTCCACCGGCATGACAGGTGCCGCCATTGCCACCTTGTTCGGCTTGGGCGGCCCCGGCAGCGGATTGTTCTGGGGCGGAAATGACGGCTGGTCCCTGTGGTCCGTGGTGTGGATTGGCGGCATTGCCTGGCTCATCTACTGGAGCATCAACCGCAGCAAGTCCAAGGGGCCGCTCCGTCCGGGGCAGCAGGGTCCGGGGCAGCAGGGTCCGGCCGCCCCGCGGACGTCCACCCAGCCGTGGCAGGGGCCCCTGCAGCCCCCGGAGCCCGGGGCCCCGGCGCCGCAGGGCGGGGACCACGGAGTGCAGGGGGCGTACCCGTGGTCGCAGAATCTGCAGAGCACGCCGGCGTTCCAACCCAATCCGGCCCTCTACGTCAAAAACAAAGCGGTCAAGACCACCCCGCATCTGGGTGCGGCCGGAACTTTTCTGGCCATGGGGCTGGCAACGGTCATTGGTGCGGCCGTGCTGCTGCTGGATGCCTCCGCCATCATTGACCTGCGCGGTTATGAAGCCGGCGTTGCCGCGGCGGCCGCGGCTGTTGCCGCGGGGATCGGCATTGTCATCGCCAGCCTGTTGGGCCGCACGGCCGGGGGGTTGGGAACCTTCGGCACGGTGGCCCTGGTCTTTGCCGGACTGCTCTGCCTTGACTTGGTGGACACCAATTTTTCCAGCTTTGAACAATCCACCTGGGCACCGGCCACGGTGGATGCCGCCGAAGCAGGAAAATCCTTGGCCTTTGGCAACGCCACCTTGGATTTGACGAAGCTCGACGGCGGCACGGCCCTGCGTGCGGACGTTGAAGTTCCCTTGAACATTGTGGCGTCCAATGCCAAGGTGCTGATCCCGGAAGATGTGCCCGTTGAGCTTAAAAGCGAACTGGCCGCGGCCTCGCTCATAGTCGATGGTGAAAACATTGCCAGGTCCATTGCCGAGAATTTCACCACCGAACTCAACCCCGACGCCCAGGGAAAAACCCTGGTGATCACCTTGCAGGGGGCGGCCAGCAATGTGGAACTCGTGGTGGACCATGCACCCTGACCGGTCGGCAGCACAACCCACACCGCCAAGCACTTTCTTCAGCCACTGAACAACCCCCATGGAGCCCATCATGCAATCCCCCACAGCACACCCCACCCCCAGCGAACGTGCCACCGGCAATGAATTCACCGGTGGCCTCAGCAAGCACACCCTCCGCGCAGGAACCCTGGTCTGGGGCGCCGTCATTGTTGCCGCGGGCATCCTCATCATCCTCAGCACGCAACTGGACATGGCCCTGGACCCCGGGCTGACAGCAATGTGGATGCTGCTGGGGGCCGGAGCGCTGATGGTTGCCGCCGGAGCGTGGAAGCTGTTGATGAAAACCCGCCCGTGACGGCCCTGCGGTGACAGGGGCGGGAAAACCATGCAGGAGTCCACTGTGCGGTCCTTCGAGTTGCCGGGATCACATCAACGCATAGAATGTTCAACAGAGGAGCTCGATGATGCGCTCAACACATTGACACTGACTCGATCCCTCGAAGGACCAAAAGACTTATGAAGATTGGAATTCTCACCAGCGGCGGGGACTGCCCCGGCCTCAACGCCGTCATCCGCGGCATTGTGCTCAAGGGCATCAAGGTTCATGGCCACGAATTTGTTGGCTTCCGTGACGGCTGGCGGGGAGTGGTTGAGAGCGACGTGATGGATTTGCCCCGCCACATGGTGCGCGGCATCTCCAAGCAGGGCGGCACCATTTTGGGCACCTCCCGCACCAACCCCTTTGAAGGCAACGGCGGTCCCGAGGTCATCAAGGCCAATATGGAACGTTTGGGCATTGACGCCATCATTGCCATTGGCGGCGAAGGCACCCTGGCAGCCGCCCGCCGGCTCACCGACGCCGGTCTGAAGATTGTGGGCGTGCCCAAGACCGTGGACAACGACCTTGATGCCACGGATTACACCTTCGGTTTTGACACCGCCGTGCAAATAGCCACCGAGGCCATTGACAGGTTGCGGACCACCGGCGAATCACACCACCGCTGCATGATTGCAGAGGTCATGGGGCGCCATGTGGGCTGGATAGCCCTGCACGCCGGCATGGCCACCGGCGCCCACGCGGTCCTCATCCCCGAGCAGAAGACCAGCATGGATCAAATTGTGGAATGGGTCAATGAAGCCCATGACCGTGGCCGCGCGCCCCTGATCGTGGTCGCCGAGGGTTTTGTCCCGGACCATCAGGACTCGGCGCATTCCGAGCGCGGCCTGGACACTTTTGGCCGGCCGCGGCTCGGCGGCATCAGCGAACAGCTGGCACCGGAAATCGAGGCCCGCACAGGCATTGAAACCCGCGCCACCATTTTGGGCCATATCCAGCGTGGCGGCGTCCCCTCCAGCTTTGACCGCGTCCTGGCCACCCGCCTGGGCATGGCCGCCGTGGACTCCGTGGTTGAGGAACGCTGGGGCACCATGGTGGCGTTGAAGGGCACGGAAATTGAACATGTTCCCTTCGAGGCCGCGCTGGGAAACCTCAAGACAGTCCCGCAGCACCGTTACGATGAGGCCAAGATCCTCTTCGGTTAAACTCCGCACCCCCTTGCGCCCCGTGCCCCGCTGCACGGGGCGCTACCGTTTAAGCCATGACCTTTAACAGCAGCTCCGCGGCCATTGTCCTGCTCGCCTGGGAGCGCGGCCTAGGCTTGCCGGAAAATTCCCTTTTGGAGGGCCACGGGCGCATTACGCATGTCGCCAAGGTGCCCACGCTGACGTTTTTGCAGCTGTGGGACCGCTCCGTCCTGACCGGGCCGGCCCAGCTGCTCACGGCCGCCGGTGAGCTCAGCGATGCCGAGCTGGGCCACCTTGCCACGCTGCTGCGGCTGACCAGGAACCACGGCGGCCGCGGCCTGGGCACGCACAAGCTCTACTACGCAGACGAGCTGGAGCTGAAACAACCGGCAGACACCGTGCACGTCTCCACTTTCGAGCAGCAGGCCGCCGCGCTGCAGGCCCTGTGTCCGCCCGATGACGTCAACGATGCGGCCCTGAACCTGCGCAGCCAGCGCTTCACCGTGATGGAAACCGGGGAACCCGACGCCGCCCCGCTGGCCTGCAGCGGCTGGGGCGAGTACCAGGGGCTGCTGGCTTCCCTCGGCACGCTGGTGGCGCCGGCTTCGCGGCGGCAGGGGCTGGGCACCTTGGCCACCAGCATTGCCGCGCATGAGGCCCTGGCCGCCGGGCTCATTGTGCAGTGGGGCGCGGAGCCGGACAATGCCGGCGCCCGGGGCGTGGCGGACGCGCTTGGCTTCAGCGCTGCTGGATCGCAGACTCGGGTTTCTCTGCAGAGTCATCAAAGTCGGCATATATAGCCGAGACGGGCTTGGGCTTGGCAAACAAGATCGCCGCCGCAGCCCCGAGCAGCACTGCTGCGGCCGGGAGCAGGGTGGATTGCGCCATGGCCAGGGAGAACCCTGCGTGCAGGGCCTCCGGGAGCGGGCCTGAATACCCCTGCACCCCGCCACCGGCACCGGCGGGCAGCTCGGCCGTCAGGCGGGCGGCTATGAGCGCCGCAATGGCTGCGCTGCCCAAAACCGAACCTATTTGCCGGGTGGTGTTGTAAATCCCGGCTCCGGCTCCGGCCTCTCGGGGGGCAAGGTTGCGGGTGGCCGTGGTGGACAGTGGTGCCCAAATCCCGGAACTGGCAATGCCCAACAACCCGCTGGGCAGCAGGAACAGCCAAATGGGTGTGTCGGGGCGCATCAGCAGGGCTGTCCACCCCAGTGCGGCGGACATCAGGATGAAGCCTGTGCAGGCCACATAACGTGGATTGACCCGGTCCACGAGCTTGCCCACAAAGGGGGCCAGAGCGCCGGAAAACAAGGCCATGGGAATCATCATGAGCGCCGACTGGGTTGGTGTCATGCCCCGCACCAGCTGGTAGTAAAAGAACAGTGGCAGGCTCATGGCCGTCACGCTGAAGCCCATGGTGGTGATGGCCAGGTTGGCGAGGGAAAAATTACGCACCTTGAACAGCCGCAAGGGCACCAGGGGCTCGCCCTTGTTCACGGCCTGCCACCAGATGAAGGCAAGGAGCAGAACAATGCCGGCAATGATCATTGACCCCACGGAGAGGGGACCGGCAATGGTGCCCCAGTCGTAGCTCTCCCCCTCCTGGATGCCAAACACCAGCAGGAAAAGGCCCACGGAACTCAGGACAACACCCAAGACGTCAAACTTGTGCTCGTGGGTCTGGAGCTTGGGGACCAGTTTCCAGGCCAGGATGAAGGCCACCACGCCCACGGGAACATTGACAAAGAAAATCCATTCCCATCCCAGCCCGTCCACCAGCACCCCGCCGGCAATGGGGCCCACCAGCATGGCAACCCCGGCAGTGGCACCCCACAGCCCCATGGCGGGACCGCGCTTGTCGGGGGCAAAGATGCGGGTGATCACGGCCATGGTCTGCGGTGTCATCATGGCAGCACCGAGGCCCTGCGCCACGCGGGCCAGGATCAACATGTTGATGTCATTGGCCAAACCACACCACAGGGAGGCGGCCGTGAAGACGCTCAACCCCACCAGGTAAAGGTTTTTGGGCCCGTATTTATCCCCCAGGCGGCCAGTGACCAGCAGCGGCACGGCATATGCGAGCAGGTAGGCGCTGGTCACCCAAATCACTGAGTTGATGTTGGTGTTCAGGCCCTCCATGATTGCCGGATTGGCCACTGAAACAATGGTCGAGTCCACCAAAATCATAAAGAAGCCCAAAACCAGCGCCCAAAGCGCCGGCCAGGGTTTGGCCACTGTTTCCATCGGTTGTCCTTTGTTTTCAGGCCGTGGCTGGCACGGGGCTGGAGCGTTGGCCGGTTTAGCGGGGCGCGCGCAGGAAGCCGCTGGGGCGCCCCACCACCTGTCCCGCATCCGTGGCAACAATAATTTCCTGGTTGGCCGGGTACTGCTCACCGTCATCATTGACGCTGAGCACCGCATCCGGGTCCACTGAACGCTTGACGAGCGCCAGGGCAATGGGCCCCATTTCATAGTGTTGGGCCACGGAGGTGACAACGCCCACCACGCGCTCATCCAACACCACCTCGCTGCCAGCGGCCGGCAGGGTGTGCAGCGATCCGTCCAGCTGCAGGAAGACCAGACGCCGGGGCGGGTGGCCCAAATTGTGCACCCGCGCCACTGATTCCTGGCCCTTATAGCAACCCTTGGCCATGTGTACCGCCGTGCGCAGCAGATCCAGTTCATGGGGGATGGTTTTTTCATCCGTCTCCGCCCCGCGGCGCGGACGCCAGGCGGCCACGCGCAAAGCCTCCGCAGCCCACACTCCGGCCAGCGGACGGGTGCCAATGGCGTCAACCAGTTCAGTGGCGGGGATCAAGTACTCACGCCAGGGCCGTTCGAATCCTGGGTGGCTTTCCTCGGCAATGGCCGTGTAGCTGTAGCCGCCGGCACCAACCTTCGGCCACGGATCCACCCAGACCAGACGCTGCCCCCATTCCGGGACCTCCGCCACGGAACCCAGCACCGCCCAGTCGGCGGAGACATCGGCCACCTCGACACGCAGCATGAACTTCATGGATGTCAGCCACTGGGTCAGCGGTTGGGCCTCATCCCTTTCCACAATCAACCAGGTGCCCTCACCGTCGTCGACCACACGGGCGTCAAATTCAATGCGGCCCTGCACGGTGAGCAGCAGCAGCTCCGTGCCCACGTGCGCCGGCAGCGACGTCACTTGTTGGGAGGAAAGCGTGTTGAGCCAGCTCAGACGGTCGGCTCCGGTGACTTTCACCACCCCGCGGTGTGAAAGGTCCACCACGGCGGTCCCTGGCTTTCCCAGATAGCCGGCCAACAGGCGCTGCTCACGGTTGGGTTCGCCGTAGTGGGCGGCAACTCCGGCATCCAGTCCGCCGGCCTGGACGGCACCGCTGCGGTTCAATAAGGGGCTTAAATAGCTCATACGGGGTGCAACGCCGCTTACGGACCGGCTATTCCATGACTGTCAGGGAACTGTCCGGGCCGCAAGCCGGCGGTGGGCAAGGTTGTTGCAGCGGCGTCAGCTGCGGTCTTTTTGCAGCGCCGCCGAGGCATGCGCGGCCAGGGCCTTGCCCTGGGCAGCCACGTCCCAGCGCCAAAACAAGTCACCATTGACCAGGCCAAAAATCCGGGTGGCGGCCGTATAGTCCTTCGACCCTGCCCCGCGCATGACGGCATCGGTGGAAAGTTGAATTTGCGGACCCTTGATGGAGCCGTAGTACAGCTCCGAAATTCCGCCGGGGTGGACAATGTTGACCATAATGTCAAAACCGCCGTCGGCGTTGCGCAGCGCCTCGACGTCATCGGCCGTGCGCAGGGCCGGGACAATGTCCGCCGGGCTCATGCCGGGGCCGCCGTCGGACTCGGTCAGGGGACGGTCCAGCTGCCAAAAGCCGGTTTCCACGGCCAGGGGACGCAGCACTGTCCCCTGCTCGTCCGTCAGCCAGGACTGGGACGAGTACTGCAGATATGGCAGGCCGTTGGAGGTGAAGCTGACGGTCTGTTTGAAGTACTCGGAGTCGGCTTCACCGGCGCCCAGCCGGCCCGCACCACTCCAGGTGCCCAAAAGCCACGACAGCGGCACCAGTTCGGGGGTCAGGTCGGTGGGTATTTCAATGGCCATGGCAGTTTACTGCTGACCTTTGAAAAGTCGCCACACCACCAGTCCGGCAAACCAGGCCATAGCCACGCCAGCCAGGCCCAAGAGACACAAGAAGAAGATTTCCAAGGCAAGTACGCTCATGCTGCCATCCTACAATGCTCCACGCGGCATTGGGCGCAGTGCGCCGGACAGTGGCAGCGGCGCCTTTAGGACACGAACAGCTTTTCCACGAAATACACCAAAGATCCCAGGGCAAGCAGCGGGGCCAGGACCACGGCCACCTCGCCGAGGACGTTCGCCGGTGCCCCGGCCATGACACGCAGCCGCCTGGCCGCTGCCATGACGGCCCCGGCAATCAACCCCATGACAAAGGCCGGCAGCACTTGTCCGTCCAGAAAAAGGTAGGCGGACAGCGTGCTGGCCAGCGCGGCCAAGGCAATGGTTAAAGGTGCCAGCACCCGGTCCGGCCAGGCAAGCATGCCCAATAACAATGCCAGCACCGCAGCAATGGCCACGCTCAGCGTCAGGCCTGGTTCTTCGAGCAGCCTCCAGGAGGCCACCCAGCCGCCGGCGAAGCCTGCCACAGCCACCCCGGCACCTGCCCCCAGGGTTGATTCCAGCCTGCGCAGCTGCCCGGTTCCGCGGATCACTTGAATCATCATGACCGCAGCGAACCCCACAGCAATGTAAATGGGCGTCCATGCCAGGTGCTCGGTGCCACCGGACAAGCCGGCGCTCAGTGCCGAGGCCGCCCCGGTGAGGGCTATGACGGCCCCGAGCGTTTTCCTTGCCGGAATGGCCAGGGCGTGTGGCCAGCCAAGGCCAAAGGCGACAGCCAAAACAATGGCCGCGCCCACAGTCCAGTCAAGGCCCAGCGCGGCCGCTGCCACCAGCAGGGCCAGGGCAAGAATTCCAACGAGTCCAGCAATGTATGACTTCACACATCAATCCTGCCCTATTCTGCCGGTACACTGTGGATCACCACTACGGGCGGGGCGTCTTGACGGCGCCAGTGCCGCAGTGAAAGTCCGCAGTTGTTCCGTCGCTCAAAGATGCGCGCTTTTGACCCGGTGAGGACATCATGTCGCAGATCCTGTTGCTGACCAATAACCACGGCACGTCCGTGGATGTTTTGCCCGCCCTGGAACTGTTGAGCCACCATGTGCACATTCTGCCGGCCGTTGCCACGGCGCTTTTGGATGCCCGGCCCGCGGACATCATCATGGTGGATGCCCGCCGGGATCTGGCCGGATCGCGTTCATTGACCCAGCTGCTGCGTGCCACGGGCATCAGCGCGCCCTTGCTGTTGGTTCTGACCGAGGGTGGCATGGCCGCCGTCACCGCATCCTGGGCCGCCGATGACGTCATTGTTGATACGGCCGGTCCTGCCGAAGTGGAGGCGCGGATCCGGTTGGCCTTGACCCGTGCCACCGCGTCCGAGGACGGCGCCAACCAGGAAATCACTGCCGCGGGGATCGTCATTGATGAAGACAGCTACACGGCCCGTGTGCATGGTGCGCCGTTGAACTTGACCTACAAGGAATTCGAGCTGTTGAAATACCTCGCACAACACCCCGGGCGCGTTTTCACCCGCGCCCAGCTGCTCAACGAAGTCTGGGGTTACGACTATTACGGCGGCACCCGCACAGTTGACGTGCACATCCGGCGCCTGCGCGCCAAGCTGGGTTCTGAACATGAGAGCCTGATCAGCACCGTGCGCAATGTCGGTTACCTGCTGACAGCTGCCAAAAGCAACGATGAAGCCATGTCCGGCGCCTGAGGCAAAAAAATGACCCGCAGCCAGGCTGCAGGTCATTTTTTTCACTTCTTCGTGGAGGACATACGGGTCGAACGTATCGAGGACACCCCACTGGTGCATCCCCCCGGTCAAGCAACAACCGCCCAGGCGGCTGTGCTGCTCATAAACTGTATGCCAGCTCCTGGCCGCATGCAAACCGCCGTGGAGCCCCTGCAGGGGAAACGGCGCAGCCCCCCGAAGGATCCCCGGCACCCCTCGCCCTGGCATGCCGGCTCCCACTAGGCTGATCCCATGAGCTTCGCAAAAACTGACAACTGGCCCGTTACGGTGATATCCGGCGCGCCCGAACCTGAAATTCTGGCGCAGATCCAGTCAGTGGTTGATGCTGCGGAGGATGCGGACGGCAACCCGCCCTTTTCAGAGCAGACGCTGGTGGATTTAAAGTCGGCCCAGGCCGGCCCTCGGAATCTGCTGACATTGCTTAGCCACGCCCCTGAGGATGCCTCCCCTTCCGCCGGTGAGGATGTGGCGGGCGTGGCAGTGGTGGTGCTGGACGGACCTGAGGGCGTTTTGGAAATTGTGGTGCATCCGCATTACCGCAACGAAGGCGTCGCTGCGCTGCTGGTGGACAAACTGGTGGAAGTCCGCGGCCTGCACGGCATCAAGGCCTGGTCCCACGGCGACCACGAGGCGGCGGCGGACCTTGCCGCGAGCTACGGCTACCGGGCCATCCGTGAACTGTGGCGGATGCGCCTGGTGCGGCAGGCGCCGTCGTCCGAGGAACTTGCCGAACATCACGACCTTGGCAAGGAGCTGCCCGACGGCGTGCGCCTGCGCACCTTTGTCCCGGACCAGGACGAACAGGCCTGGCTGGCAGCCAACGCCGCCGCCTTCGCGCACCACCCCGAGCAGGGCTCCATGACGCTGGCCGATCTGCAGGCCCGCATGGCGGAACCTTGGTTTGATCCTGCCGGATTTTTCCTGGCTGTCAACAGTGCCGGTGACATTCTGGGCAGCCACTGGACCAAGGTGCATCCGGCACGGGCCGGGCAGGAAGCCATGGGTGAGGTGTATGTGGTGGGTGTGACGCCCGCCGCCCAGGGTTTGGGACTGGGCAGAATTTTGACCAGAATGGGAATGGCCCATCTGCAACAGTGCGGGCTGCGGGCCATTATGCTCTACGTTGACGCCGACAATGAGGCGGCCGTGGCGCTTTACCACAAGCTGGGTTTCACCAAGTGGGATTCCGATGTGATGTACGGGCCAATGTCCGCTTAGTCCGCATTTCGCGAAAGTCATCGCAGTGATTGTGCTCCGCGGCTTATATGGTTGTTCTACAGGGCACTACTGACGGACGAGGATTTGTTGATGAAGCGCGAACTAAGGCCATCTTTGAACAGCTTGACGCCCAATGGCCAGAAACGTTTTGTTTCCAAGGAGATGCCGGCGTCCAGGGCCACCCAGGACCGGATTGAAATCCCCGAGTTTGAGCCCACGCTGGTGCCCGAGGGGGACATCAGCGCCGACAGGTTCCTTGACCGCGAACTGAGCTGGCTGGCGTTCAACGCCCGGGTGCTGGAGCTTGCGGAGGATCCTGATCTGCAGCTGCTGGAGCGGGTGAGCTTCCTGTCAATCTTTGCCTCAAACCTTGACGAGTTTTTCATGGTGCGCGTGGCCGGGCTAAAGCGGCGCATAGCCGCCGGATTGGCGGTTCCCTCACCTGCCGGGCTGAGTCCGCTGGAAGTTTTGGAACAAATCAGTGATGCCGCCCATGAGCTGCAGACCCGGCATGCGGACGTCTTTGCCTCCCAGATCCGTCCCGCCTTGGCGTATGAACACATTCATCTGGTCCGCTGGGACGAGCTTGATGATGCCTCGAAGATCCAACTCTCCACCATGTTCGCCAAGAAGGTGTTCCCCATCCTCACGCCTTTGGCGGTGGATCCGGCGCATCCCTTCCCGTACATCTCCGGCCTGTCCTTGAATCTGGCGGTCATTGTGCGCAACCCCGCCACCGGCAAGGAGCTCTTTGCACGCCTGAAGGTGCCGGATCTGCTGGACCGCTTGATTTCCGTCGACGGGCCTCGGGCCGGCACCGTGCCTGGCCGGGTGGCACGCTTCATCCCCCTGGAAGAGGTCATTGCCCAGCACCTTGACCAGCTTTTTCCGGGCATGGAAATTGTGGAGCACCACACCTTCCGGGTGACCCGCAACGAGGACCTGGAAGTGGAGGAGGACGACGCCGAGAACCTGCTGCAGGCCATGGAGAAGGAGTTGCTGCGCCGCAAATTTGGTCCTCCCGTGCGCCTTGAAGTGGCGACGGACATCAATCCCAGCGTGCTGGAGCTGCTGGTGCGGGAGCTGGATGTGGAGGAACCGGAGGTGTATGCGCTCTCGGCGCCTCTGGATCTGCGCGGCTTGTCGATCATTGGCGGCATTGACCGCCCCGATCTGCGTTATCCCAAGCATGTGGCCCACACCTCCCGGAACCTCAACGCCTCGGAAACGTCCAAGGCCGCCGATGTGTTTGCCGCCATGCGCCGGCGCGACATCCTCCTGCACCACCCCTACGATTCCTTCTCCACCTCGGTGCAGGCGTTCCTGGAACAGGCTGCCGCCGATCCCAAGGTGCGCGCCATCAAGCAGACCCTGTACCGCACGTCCGGGGATTCGCCCATTGTTGACGCCCTGGTGGACGCCGCCGAAGCCGGCAAGCAGGTCTTGGCGCTGGTGGAGATCAAGGCCCGCTTCGATGAACAGGCCAACATCACCTGGGCCCGTAAATTGGAGCAGGCCGGCGTGCATGTGGTGTACGGCATTGTGGGCCTGAAGACCCACTGCAAGCTTTCCCTGGTGGTCCGCCAGGAGCAGGAGGGGTTGCGCCGTTACTGCCACATCGGCACGGGCAACTACCATCCACGCACGGCCCGGTACTACGAGGACCTGGGTCTGCTCACCGCTGACAACCAGGTGGGCGAGGACCTGTCCAAGTTGTTCAACCAGCTCTCAGGATACGCACCCAAGACCTCCTTTGACCGGCTGCTGGTGGCACCGCGCTCGGTCCGCTCAGGCCTCATTGACCGCATTGAAACGGAAATCGCCAATAAAAAGGCAGGACTGCCGGCCCGGGTGCGCATCAAGGTCAACTCCATGGTGGATGAAGCCATCATCGACTCCCTGTACCGGGCCTCGCAGGCCGGGGTGGAAGTGGGCGTCATTGTGCGTGGCATTTGTTCGCTCCGCCCGGGTGTGCCGGGTCTGAGCGAGAACATCACCGTCAGATCGGTGCTGGGCCGCTTCCTGGAACACTCACGGATCTTTGCCTTCGCCAATGACAGCGACCCGGTGGTGTACATAGGCTCGGCCGACATGATGCACAGGAACCTGGACCGCAGGGTTGAGGCCCTGGTGCAACTGTCCAACGCTGATGACATCGCCGATGTGAACGCACTCCTTGACCGGTACCTTGATCCGGGAACGGCCACCTGGCACCTGGACCACAACGGCCAATGGAAACGCCACCACCTTGATGAGGAAGGCAAGCCCCTGCTCGACATTCAAGCCATGCTGCTCGCCCGGCGGACACGTCAACGATCTGCCCTGCTGCGTTAATGCGCACTACGGAACACCTTGACGGCGGCAAGGGCGGCGAGGGCGAAATTTCCATCCAGGCCGCCGGCGCCCTCTGTTGGCGGGTGAAGAAGAAGAAGCTCGAAGTCCTGCTCATCCACCGTCAGCGCTATGACGACTGGTCATGGCCCAAGGGGAAACTGGACAAGGGCGAGACCTTGCCCGAATGCGCCGTGCGGGAGGTGTACGAGGAGGTGGGGCTGCCCATCCTTTTGGGCATCCCCCTGCCGTCCATCCGCTACAGGGTGAAGTCGGGCCTGAAGGAGGTGCATTACTGGGCTTCGGCGGTGGATGACCTGCCTCCCATCCCTGATGGAAAAGAGGTGGACACCATTCTTTGGTGCAGCCCCGAAAAGGCTCAGGAGTTATTGTCAAACCCTTCTGATGTTGTGCCATTGCAGGCACTCGTGGCAGCCCACGAGGCACAGGCCCTGGAGACCTGGCCCCTGCTGATCATCAGGCATGCCAAGGCCAAGCCCCGTTCGGCATGGACCCGCGCCGAGGGCGAGCGTCCACTGGCGGCGACGGGGAAGCGGCAGGCGCTGTACCTGCAGCGGCTCATGATGGCATGGCATCCGCGCCGCATCTACACCAGTGGTTGGATGCGGTGCATCTCCACCATTGCCCCCTATGTCAAGGTCACCAAGGCCAAGGTCAAGGTGGTGCCCTGGTTGACGGAAGCAGACCATGCCCGCCATCCTGCCCGGGTGTCAGGGGTGGTGGAGAAGGCGCTGCTGCGTACAGGGGCCACGGCTCTGTGCACGCACCGGCCGGTGTTGCCCACGGTCCTGGCCTCCCTGGCGTCCCACATGAACCCCGCGATGGGCAGCTCGCTGCCCCTAAGCGATCCCCACCTGTCCCCCGGTGAAATGTTGATTGCCCATGTCTGCGTGGCCGTTCCGGGCCGGATCGTGGCATTTGAGCAGCACAAACCCTACGAGGACTAAAACGTACTAAAAGCCTAGGCTTTACAGGCTCCGGGCCGGCATGCTGCTGCACCCGGGGCCTTTCCCATGCACTGAAAGTCGCATTTCTTCATCTTCGTGGTGCTCCATTGATGGCGGGTACGTAACATTGAAGCGAAAACAGGGTTCCGCTTGCCAGCAACACCACAAAGGATGTATGGACATGTCGACACTTGAATCTTTGCCCGTCCTGGACTTTTCCCGCCTGAGTGCCGGAGAAGGGGAGGCCAACGCCTTCCGCAACGAACTCCGGGACGCCATGCACAATGTGGGGTTCCTCTACCTTGCCGGCCATGGCGTCCCACAGGAACTCACCGACGCCATGCTCAACATTTCCCGCCGTTTCTTTGAACTCCCCGAAGAGTCCAAGCTGGCAGTGGAGAACATCCACAGCCCCCAGTTCCGCGGCTACACACGCATGGGCGGGGAATTGACGGACGGCGCCGTGGACTGGCGCGAACAAATCGACATTGGTGTCGAACGCGGTGAAGTGGCCCCCGGCCCGGACGTGGCCCCCTACTGGCGGCTCGAGGGGCCCAACCAGTGGCCCGCGGACATGCCGGAGATGCGCTCAACAGTCACCGAATGGACACAGCGGCTCAGCGCCATTTCCCTGGAGCTGCTGCGGGCGCTCGCCGTCTCTTTGGGCGCACCCGAAGACACCTTTGATGCAGCCTTTGCCTCCCGCGCCTTTCCCATGCTCAAAATTGTCAGGTACCCGGGTGAATCGGATCCCGATCCCGTTCAGGGCGTGGGTTCACACCGGGACGGCGGCGTGATCACGCTGCTGCTCGTGGAGCCCGGCAAGGGCGGCCTGCAGGTGGAATACCAGGGCAAGTGGATTGATGCACCGCAGGTGCCGGGGACCTTTGTGGTCAACATTGGTGAGATGTTGGAGCTGGCCACCAATGGCTACCTCAAGGCCACGCTCCACCGGGTCATCTCCCCGCGCCGCGGGACCGACAGGATCTCCCTGCCGTTCTTCTACAACCCGGCCCTGGATGCCACCATGCCGCAGCTGGCCGAAAACCCTGAATTTCAGGAAAAGGCCCGCGGGCTGTCGGCGGACCCCGGCAACAGCCCCATCCTGGGAACCTACGGCGACAACGCCCTGCGTTACCGCCTGCGTGCCCACCCCAATGTGGCGGCCGTCCACTACCCGGAGCTTGCCAAGGCCTAGCGGCGGCGGGGCTGTGCGCGCGTAGACTTGGGCCGTGACTATTTTGACCCCCTATGAGGACCTGCTGCGGGAGGTGCTGGCCCATGGCACCCCCAAGGGCGACCGCACCGGAACGGGCACCCGCAGCGTTTTTGGCCGCCAGCTGCGCTTTGACCTTGGCGAATCTTTTCCGCTGATCACCACCAAACGGGTGCATTTCAAGTCCGTTGCCCTGGAGCTGCTGTGGTTCCTGCGCGGGGATTCCAATGTGCGCTGGCTGCAGGACAATGGCGTGAAGATTTGGAATGAGTGGGCCAACGACGCCGGTGAGCTGGGTCCGGTCTATGGCGTCCAGTGGCGTTCCTGGCCCACCCCGGACGGTGGGCACATTGACCAGATTGCCCAGGTCATGGCGTCCCTGCGGGAGAATCCGGATTCGCGCCGGCACATTGTCTCGGCGTGGAATGTGGCGGAGCTCAAGGACATGGCGCTGCCGCCGTGCCATGCCTTTTTCCAGTTTTACGTTGCCCCCACCGAAGATGGCCGCGGGAAGTTGAGCTGCCAGCTGTATCAGCGCTCGGCTGACATGTTTTTGGGTGTCCCCTTCAACATTGCCTCCTATGCCCTGCTGACGTTGATGATGGCCCAGCAGCTGGACATGGAACCGGGAGAGTTCATTTGGACGGGCGGGGACGTGCACATTTACGACGACCATGTTCAGCAGGTGGCCGAACAGCTCACCCGGGACCCCCACCCTTACCCCCGGTTGGGCTTCACCCGCAAGCCGGATTCCATTTTTGATTACACCTTTGCAGATTTCGAGCTGGTCAACTATCAGCACCACCCAGCAATTAAGGCACCGATAGCCGTATGAGCACCCCCGCCACCTACCACTTCAGCCAGCCCATCATTGGCATGATCTGGGCCCAGACCAACACCGGTGTGATTGGCGCCGACGGCGGCATGCCCTGGCATCTTCCCGAAGACATGGCCCATTTCAAACGGGTCACCACGGGCCACCCCGTCATCATGGGCCGGCGGACCTGGGAGTCCTTCCCGGAGAAGTTCCGCCCGCTTCCGGAGCGGACCAACATTGTCCTGACCCGCCAGTCCGGGTGGGCCGGGACGCCCGAGGCAATTGGCGCCGTGGTGGTTGACTCGGTGGAGGAGGCCCTGGTGGAGGCCCAGTTCTCACCCGGTGGCAACGAGGTGTGGGTCATAGGTGGCGGCACTGTTTATGAACAGGCCGCCGAGCACTGCAATGTGGCCGTGGTTACAGTCATCAACTCCGACGCGGCCGGGGACACGCAGGCCCCCCACCTGGGACCGGACTGGTCCTTCCGGGGCGCTTCCCCGCTAAAGGGGTGGCACACGTCCACGAACGGCACCGAGTACCGGATCACCCTGTGGGCCAAGGGCGAGACCGAGTTCCGCCCCGAATAGCAACTGATGGAAAGCACGCCCCATCCTGGCGGCTTGCATGTCCCGGTTCCCTGCAAGGTGCCTCGGTCCCTGTCCCCAATCTTCGACAGCCGTCATCGCTGAAATGTTGGGTGCAGAGGGCGCGCACGCGCAGCCGAAAAGCCCGCCACCAGTGCCGGCGGGCTCCTGGTGCTTGCCTTGACCATGTCTGCTTTAAGCGTCTTTGGTGCCATAGGCTTGACGATCCGGCGCCGTCGTCCCTGTTCATTGGATGACACGAACTTCAGCCGATTTGCCCCTCACCTCTAAACTGGAAGCATGACCAATAACAGTGCTCCCTCCGTCGGCCTGGTTGGCTGGCGCGGCATGGTCGGTTCCGTTCTGGTGCAGCGCATGCAGGACGAAGGCGACTTCGGCGATATCAACCCCGTCTTCTTCTCCACCTCGAACGCCGGCGGCAAGGCCCCGGCAATCACCGGCGGCGACGCCGGCAGGCTCGAAGACGCCTTTGACATTGACACGTTGGCCAAGCTGCCCATTATTGTCACCGCCCAGGGCGGGGACTACACCACGCGCGTCCACACCGAGCTGCGCAAGCGCGGCTGGGACGGCCTGTGGATGGACGCGGCCTCCACGCTGCGCATGAATGACGACTCCATCATTGTCCTTGACCCCATCAACCGTGACGTCATTGACGCCGGCCTGGCCAGCGGCACCCGCGACTTCATCGGCGGCAACTGCACCGTCTCCTGCATGCTCATGGGCCTGGGTGGGTTGTTTAAAAACAACCTGGTCCAGTGGGGCACCGCGATGACCTACCAAGCGGCCTCCGGCGGCGGCGCCCGCCACATGCGCGAGCTGTTGAACCAGTTCGGCACCCTCAACACCGAGGTTTCCAGCGAACTGGACAACCCGGCATCGGCCATCCTGGAAATTGACCGCAAGGTCCTGGCCCACCAGCGCGAGGGCATCGACGCCAGCCAGTTCGGTGTGCCGCTGGCCGGCTCCCTGATCCCCTGGATCGACGCCGACCTGGGCAACGGCCAGTCCAAGGAGGAGTGGAAGGCCGGGGTGGAGACCAACAAGATCCTGGGCACCACCGCTGAAGACAAGGTCATCATGGACGGCCTCTGCGTCCGGATCGGCGCCATGCGCTCCCACTCACAGGCCTTGACCCTCAAACTCCGCGAAGACCTCCCGGTGGCCGAGATCGAGTCGCTGCTGGCCAATGACAACGAATGGGCCAAGGTGGTGCCGAACACCAGGGAAGCCTCCATGGCTGAGCTGACCCCGGTGGCCGCATCCGGCACCCTCGAGGTGCCCGTGGGCCGCATCCGCAAAATGGAAATGGGCCCGGAGTACATCAGCGCCTTCACCGTGGGCGACCAGCTGCTGTGGGGCGCCGCGGAGCCGCTGCGCCGCATGCTCAAGATTGCCGTGGGCACGCTCTAGTTTCACCGGCACTGCCGCGCGTTGCCTGCAGGCGGCGCGCGTCAGTGTTTTAATGCCCCAGAAACTGCGCGTACGCAGCTGCCGCCTTGTCCAAGGCCCTGTCCTGGGCAGGGCGTAGCACAGTAAAAGGTTCGGCAAATACGGCTCCGGCCCGCTGCCTCTCGGATGCGCTTTGCGCCTTCCGCCAGGTTCCGGCCACGCGGCCGCCGGCCACCACGGTGGCCTTGAACATGCCATTTTTGCCGGGAACAATCAACGCAGTATGCCCGGGGGCCAGGGCTGCACTGCGGTCAGTGTAGCCCAAAAGGTACTCATCAAAGCCTGGCAGGAGCACCACCGAACGCGCACCGGGCACGGTCCCGCTGAGAAGTTCAGCCGTCTCGGGGGCCAGCCAATATCTGACCCCGTTGCATTCGAGGGATTCCAGCTGGTCCGCAACCAGTGCCATGCCACATTTGATGTCAGCCATGGTCAGCTTGGTCCACCACTGAAAGTCCTTGACGGTGGCGGGCCCGTGGCTGCGGAAGTAGCGCAGCGCCAGTTCCGCCAGCGCCTGCCCGCGTTCCAGGGTGCGCGGATGCCTGATCCAGTGGTCAGTGGGCACAAAGAACTGGGTGTTGCCATTGCCTGCCGGATTAATGGGGCCCTGCACCAGGGTTCCCTGCAGGCACAGCATGAAAACCAGGTGGGTCCCGCGCTGGCTGGCGGTGCGTTGCCCCGCGCGTTCAAAGGCTGCAAACAGCTCATCCCGTGTTGCCCGGCCGGGGCCGCTGCCCAACAGCTCAAGCGCCGCTTCCCTGGCCTGATCCACGTCCGTGGCAGTGATGTCCAGTTCCCGGTGCCGGGCGGCCAACCCCGCCGCAGTCCGTTGCCCGGTCAGGGCCAACAGCCACCCCAGGTCTTCGGCCAGCGTCACGTGCAAGGTGCCCCGCATGGGCCAGGAACGCACCACTGCTGCGCTGTCAAAGGCGGCCGCCACCTGGGTGCGGGTGCTGCCGGGTGCGCGCAGGCCAATGGAGAACAGCACACCGGGAAAGTCCTGCCCCTGCAGGGCTGTCTGCCAACGCACAACGTCCACCGGCCCCGGTGTGGGACTGATGGACGTTGGCAGGATTCTTTGGGCCGCCAGCCGGAGCTGGGCCAGCGTTGCAGCGGAGATGTTCATGCCCCCACTGTAACTTCAGGAAGCCGGTGCCGCCGTGCGCAGCCGGGGCAGCTTCAAGGCCTCAGCGGGCCGTGCGCATGGAGGCGGTGATGGGGCACTCGAAGGGGTCACGCTGACCCAGGCCAACACGGTTCAGGTAGCGCATCACGATCATGTACGACTGGCCCAGCGTGGTCTCGGTGTAGGTGATGTTGCGTTCGGCGCAGTACTGCCTGACCATGGGCTGCACGGCCTTGAGGTTCTTGGAGGACATGGTGGGGAACAGGTGGTGCTCAATTTGGTAGTTCAAACCGCCCATGCCAACATCCACCCACCAGCCGCCGGAAATGTTTCGGCTCATCAGGGTCTGGCGGCGCATGAAGTCAATCTTGACGTCCTTGGGCACCAGCGGCATGCCCTTGTGGTTCGGCGCAAAGGCGCATCCCATGTACAAGCCCAGCGTCATGACCTGCACGGCCACAAATGCCAGACCAATGCCCCAGCCCAAAAAGACCACAGTCAAAATGGGCAGCAGCAGCAGCCGGGTGGCCAGCAGGATGATTTCAACGGTGCGCTTGGGCACGATCTGGTTTTTGTCGGCGAGGCGGCGCACCGAGGCAATTTGCAGGTCCAGGCCGGCGAGGGTCAGCAGGGGGAAGAAGAACGCGCCTTGGCGTTGTGCAAACCATTTGGCCACGCCTGTGCGCTTGGCGGCGCTTTCGGGGTCAAAGACCAGGGCACCTGCGGCAATGTCACCGTCGACGCCGATTTTGTTCGGGTTGGTGTGGTGTTTGCCGTGCTTGTTCATCCACCAGCCGTAGCTCATGCCCACAAACAAGTTCGCCGTGATGCGGGACAGCCAGGCGTTCGCCTTCGCCGATTCATACACCTGGCGGTGTGCGGCGTCGTGGCCAATGAAGGCCGTCTGCGTGGTCAAAAAACCCAGCAGGACTGCCGTGACCATTTGCCACCAGCTCTGGCCCAGTGTGAGGAACAGTGCCAGGATGGCCACATATCCCAGGCCCTGCCGGATCAGGCGCCAGGTGTACCACTTGACTTCACGTTGCATGTAGCCGGCGGCGCGGACCTGCTCGGTGAGGGCAATGAAATCCGTGACATGCCGGTCCCGTGCGGGACGCTTGCTTGCGGTTTTGGCTGCGGGTGCGCCGGCCAAAACTTCGGTGGCGTCCAGGGTAGCTGATGACATTGCGCTCCTTATGCTTTACTGATGCCCAATCATCACGTAAATGAAAAAATCCTTGACTCTATCTTCAAGATTACGTAGCTGAAGGGTTGGCGCACATCACACTGTGGAGCCGTTCTGCACCCCTACCCGGGTAGGGGTGCAGCTGCCATTGTGCTAGCCCGCGGGGTCCCGGTCCCCAATGTGGCCTGCAGCATTGGCGTCCAGCACGCGCTCCACAAACGCGGCAAATTCGCTCATGTAGTGGCGCAGGAACTTGGCTGTGGACTCGTCGGAGACGTTCCCGTCGGCGTCGTAAAAATCGGCGTTGAAGGCAATGTAGGCCTCGGGCGAGTTCAGTTGCGGGGCGTCCAGGAAGCTGAGCACGCTGCGCATGCTTGACTGCATCACGGCGGTGCCAATGGCACCGACGGAGGCACCAATGATGGCGCTGGGCTTGCGGGCGAAGGAGTTGGTGCCCCAGGGCCGTGAGCCCCAGTCAATGGCGTTTTTCAAGGCGCCGGGGATGGAGCGGTTGTACTCCGGGGAGATGAACAGCAGGCCGTCGGCCGCTTCAATGGCCTGCTTCAGGGCAGTGCCCTCGGGAGGGAAACTGGCATCAAAATCGTAGTTGTACAGCGGCAGATCCCTTATGGGGATCTCGGTGAATTTCAGCGTTTCCGGCGCCAGCTTGATCAACGCCTTGGACAGCGTGCGGTTAATGGAGCGGGTGGACAGGGAACCAACAAAATAGCCAATGTTGTAAGTGGTCATGGGATCAGTCCAGCACGGCTGCCGCTGCACAGTCCAGAGCTTTTGTAGCATTGGGCCCCGTTGCTACAGGGAGCAGCCCACCAGGACGGGCTCGGGGACCAAGGTGATGCCAAAGCTGCGTTCGACGCCGTCGCGGACCTTGCGCGCCACGGCCAGGATGTCCCGGGTGCGGGCGCCGCCACGGTTGGTGATGGCGAGGGTGTGTTTGGTGGACAGGGACGCCGCGGGCGGCGTGCCGGCGCCGCTGCTGTCATGGTCCGTCAGGAGTTCACCGGCCAGACCGTAGCCCTTCGCGAAGCCGGACTGCTCAATGAGCCATGCGGCACTGAGCTTGACCTGCTCCCCGGTTTGCCAGCGGGGCGCGTCAGCGGGCAGGGCGGCCGCCACCTCGGGCGCCACCAGGGGGTTGGTGAAGAAGGAGCCGGTGGAGTAGGTGTCGCGGTCCTCCGGGTCCAAAACCATGCCCTTGGCTGCCCGCAGCGCCAATACCGTGCGGCGCAGTTCCAGGGAGTTGGCGCGCCTGCCCACCTCCACCTCAAGGCGGCGGGCCAGTTCCGCGTATTTTACCGGGGCGCTCATCCGCCCCAGCAGCAATTGAAACTCCACCGTCAACACTACATAGCGCGGGGAGCCATTGCTGGTGGCTGCCTTGAGCATGGAATCGCGGTAGCCAAACTTCAGCTCGGAGTTGGTGAAGGTGCGGACAGCCTTTTGTTCGCGGTCCCAGGTGCGGACGGCGGCAATGGTCTGGGACACCTCACAACCGTAGGCACCGACGTTTTGCACGGGCGTGGCACCGGTGCTGCCCGGAATCCCCGACAGTGCCTCCAGGCCGCTCCAGGCGTGAAGCACGCTCTGGTGGACAAAGTCATCCCAGTCATGGCCGGCCTGCACCACCACGGAGGCGCCACCGCAGGAGTCTGCGGAGTTGCTTGCGTAGCCCTCGCTGGCGATTTTCACCACCGTGCCGGCAAAACCTTCATCGGCCACCACCACATTGGAACCGCCGCCAATGATCAGCAGGGGCTCACCGGCGTCGTCGGCTGCCTTGACGGCGGCAATGATCTCCGCCTCGGTCCGGGCTGTGACGAAATTCCGGGCCGGGCCTCCCACTTCGAGGGTTGTCAGGGAGCTGAGGGCTGGTTGCGCATTCACAATTCAACACTATCCCTTTGCGCCGGCCATGGCTGTTTGCGCCAACGACGCCGGTTTGCGCACCGCCGGGGTCAGGAAGAAGGCAATGAGCAGCATCACCAGGACCGCCAGCAGCGAATGCAGCACTCCCACGTGTTCGGCAAGCAGCCCCAGCAAGGGCGGACCGCCCAGGAACGCGCCGTATCCCAGGGTGGACACCACTGACACCCGGGCCGCCGCATGCTCCATGTCGTCGGAGGCTGCGGACATGGCCACGGGGAAGCCCAGGGCTGAACCAAGTCCCCACAACAGCAGCGCGGAGAGCGCAATTTCAACGCCCGGAGCAAAGACAAAGAGGGCCAGGCCCGCCACGGCCAAGGCGGCACTGACGCGCAGCACGGCCACGCGGCCAAACTTGTCCAACACCACCGTCCCGGCAAAGCGGCCAATGGTCATGGCGGAGACAAAAATGCCATAGCCAATGGCTCCGATGGCCGCCGTGGAACCGTAGCCATCCACGAAGGCCAGGGCCACCCAGTCACCGGCGGCGCCTTCGGCCAGCCCCAGACCCAGGACCAGAACCCCCAGCAGCAGTGTTCGCGGATCACGCCAGGCGGCGGCAATTTTTGCCTTGCCGGCCTTCTTCGCCGCCGCGGCCCGGGCCGGTTCCGCGGCGTCGTCGGCGAGGTCCACCGCCACGGGAGGGGCCAAGAGTTTGTCTGCCTGGTAATGTCCCGTGCCAATCCACACCGCGAGGCAGACCACCAGGGCAATGGCCCAAAGGTGCACGGCCACGGGCACATGCCAGGACGCCGCCAAGGCGCCGAGCCCGGCACCGGCCACCGTGCCAATGCTGAAGGAGCCGTGCAGGCGCGGCATGATGTGCCTGCCCAAGGCCCTTTCCACTGCGGCACCTTCAATGTTGGAGGAGGTGTTCCAACTGCCCGTGCCCAGCCCCACCAGGACAAGGCCGACACCCACCACCAGGGGGTCGGCCAAGGCCGTGGCCCCCAGCCCCATGATGAGCACGCCCAAGGTCAGCACCACCACGCACAGCCGTGAAGTCAGCTTGGAACCCAGGCGCAGCACCACCAGAGACGATGCCGCCACGGAACTGAAGGACCCCAGGGACATGCACAGCAGCATGATGCCCACCTGGCCCGGCGTCAACCCCAGATCGTCACGGATCGCCGGAATGCGCGAGACCCAGCTGGCAAAGATCAATCCTGAACCGGCATAGGCGGCCACCACGCCATTGCGCCACGCGGTGACGTTGTTCACGCCACGCGGACCGTTGCTTGCGCCTTCATCAGCACTTTTTGTCCCTCAAGTGTCACGGTGAGATCAATGCGAACCGTGCCGGCCGCCAAATCCTGAGCACCCACCACGCCGGTCAGCTGAACGACTGCTCCGGGCGCGGGATCAAGGTCCGCCACGGGTACCGGCTTGCTGAAACGGGTGCCGTAGGAGACTATGGCCGAGGGGTCGCCAATCCAGTCGGTCACCAGCTGCACGGCTGCCCCCATGGTGAACATGCCGTGGGCTATGACACCTGGAAGTTCCACTTCGCGGGCAAAGCGCTCGTTCCAGTGAATGGGGTTGAAATCCCCCGAGGCTCCTGCGTACTTGATGAGATCGGCCCGGGTAATCTCCAGCGACCGGGCGCCCACTTCGGCGCCCACAGCCAGATCCGCCATGTTGACGCGCATCACTGTCCCTCCCCGCGGACCAAAATGGCGGACACGGTGGTGGCCACCGCCTCACCGCTGGGCGTGGATATTTCCGCCCGTGTGGTGATCATGGCGCCGCCGCCCATGCCGCGCACGCCGTCCACGTGCAGCTCGGCCACCAACTCATCCCCGGCCACAATGGGGCGGTGGTGGGTGAAGCGCTGTTCGGCGTGGACCACGCGGGAAAAGTCGATCCCGGATTCCGCGTCGTTGATCAACAGGGCATCTGCACGCTGGGCCACAATGATGGCGTAGGTGGGCGGCGCGAGAAGATCGGCATACCCCAGGGCCTGGGCCGCCTCGGGCTGAAAATGGGCTGGGTGGGAGGCTTTGACGGCTCGTGCGAAGTCACGGATGGACTCTCGTCCAACACTGTAAACGTCGCCGAGGCGGTAGCTGCGCCCCTGCAATTCGGGATTGATGGTCATGTTTCCAAGCCTAGCGCCCCCCGCGGGGCCACCAGGGGTTAAGACCGCGCCTGCGGCCTGAGTTTCTCCACAATCTCCAACAGGGCATCCACCGTGACGCCGTCCTGCGTTTCCTTGCCAAAGTGCACGCCGGTGGGGAAGCCAAAGAGCGCCGCGTTGTAGTACAGCCCGTCGCCGAGCAACATCACCGCATGCGCCGTGGCGGCGTCCTTGAGGTCGGTGAGAATGAGCTCGTACCAGCGCGCATGCAGTCCGGCGAAGACCTGCCGGACGGAATCGTCGTCGCCCTGTATCAAGCGGTGGGCTGCCACAATGGCCCTGTCAAAGGGCGTATTGCCAAACACGCTGGTGCGGACATAGTAGGCCGCACAGCCCTGCGGCGCTTGGGCCATGGCGGCAAAATCGGCTTCCGCGTACTCGCGCAGCTGGGCCAGCAGGCCTTCAACCAAAGCCTCCTTGCTCTTGAAGTGGTACAGCAGGCCGCCTTTGGACACCCCGGCCGCGGCCGCAACCGCGTCCAAGGTTGCCGCCGAGGGGCCGTCACTAATAAGCAGATCCTGATACGCAGCCAGAACGCGTCCGCGGGTGGAGGGTTGGGAAGTCATTGTTCCAGCCTACAAGAAGTGATGGACTACACCGTCCAGACGGTACACTAAAGCTGTTTTGCCAGCTAGTCTTTAACCATGGCCATGACATCTTTGAAAACCGGCACCCCACTGACCGCCCCGCGCGCCACAGCCCGCACCTGGGTGGCTTTGGCAGTTCTCATGCTCCCGGTGCTCCTTGTCTCGGTGGACAACACGGTGTTGAGCTTTGCCGTCCCCTCGATCTCCCTGGCGCTGGTGCCCTCAGCCTCGGAACTGTTGTGGATCATTGACGTCTATCCCCTGGTTTTGGCAGCCTTGCTGGTGCCCATGGGGAGCCTTGCCGACAAGTTTGGCCGCCGCCGCCTGCTCCTCATTGGCAGCACCGGCTTCGCAGTGGTGTCGGTTTTCGCAGCCTTTGCCCCCAATGCCGGCACCTTGATTGGATACCGCGCATTGCTGGGCTTTTTCGGCGCCATGCTGATGCCCTCCACGCTGTCATTGATCCGCAATTTGTTCCTGCACCCGGACCAGCGCCGCAGGGCGATCGCCGTGTGGGCTGCAGGCTTTTCCGGCGGCGCGGCCCTGGGTCCCATTGTGGGCGGTTTCATCCTTGAGCATTTTTGGTGGGGAGCGGTGTTCCTCATCAGCGTTCCCATGTTGATTCCGCTGCTGATCATGGCACCGCTCTTTGTGCCCGAATCCAAGGACCCGAACCCGGGCAGGATCGACATTGCCAGCATTGCGCTCTCCTTTGGCGCCATGGTTCCGGCCATCTTTGGCATCAAGGAGCTTGCGCAGTCGGGCTTCTCCGCCGTCTATGCCGGCCTGATACTGCTGGGCCTGGGGCTGGGGGTGGTGTTTGTCCGCCGGCAGCTGGGCCGCGCAAACCCCATGATGGACGTCTCCCTGTTCAAAAATCCAGTGTTCAGCGGCAGCGTCGGCGCCAACCTGCTGAGCATCTTTGCCCTCGTGGGATTTTTGTACTTCATCACCCAGCACCTGCAGCTGGTGGTGGGGCTCTCCCCCACGCATGCAGCCTTCGTCCTGGTCCCCGGACTGGCCGTGACAATTGTGTCCGGGCTGGTGGCGGCATCCCTGGCCAGCCGTTTCCGGCAATCCTGGCTGGTGGCCGGCGGTTTGCTGCTGAACGCCTCGGCCTTCCTCATTGTGGCCCTCAACAGCAGCGGGTCCGTGGCCGGCATCATTGCCGCATTTGTGGTGCTGGGAGCCGGGGTGGGCATGGCCGAGACCACCTCCAATGACCTCATCCTCTCCGCCGCACCGCCGGCCAAGGCCGGAGCCGCCTCGGCAATTTCCGAGACCGCCTATGAGGTGGGCTCGGTGTTGGGAACAGCCATTCTGGGCAGCATCCTGGCGGCCGCCTACCGCCTCAATGTGGTGGTGCCCGACGCCGTCCCGGCTGCGGATCGTGCCAGCGCCTCCCAGACGCTCGGCGGGGCGATCGACGTTGCAGCGAACTTGCCGGCGCAGCAGGCGCAGGAACTGCTGGTCTCCGCACGGCACGCCTTTGATTCCGGCTCCAGCACGGTCGCCTTGCTCAGCATGGCCTTGATGCTGGGCGCATCCCTGATGTGCCTGTGGACATTGCGCACGGCGGCGCCGTCCGCTCCGGGGGAACAGCAGCACTGAGCACCCGTCCCCGCAGCGCGGCCGGTGCCGCCACTGGGCACGGGGAGCCGTTTAGTTCTTGTTGCGCTTCTCCGCGGCCTTCAGTGCCTTGCGGATGTTGTGTCCACGCAGTCCCAGCGAGGTCATATGCGCCAGCAGCCCCACCCCAATGAACGGCAGCGCCACAAAGGTCATTGACGGTGTGGCGGTGATGGCACCAATGACAATGATGACAATGCCAATGAAGGTCAGCGCCATACCGCCAAAGACGGCGTATTTGTAGGCTGGCGGGGCAGTTTCCCAAAAGTCATTAAGCACCCGCCCAGTCTACCGGCCACGGAGCTTCAAGGGGCCCGGTGACGGGACGGAGGCGCTAAAAGAGCGATTCCTGCAGGGCCGGAATCTCTGTGGCGAAATTGCCAAACTGGATTTTTTTGCCGCGGAGGGTGCCGAGCCCGGCCAAAAAGGCCGCTTCGGCGCCGTCGAGCGTCACCAAAGCGTTGGAGCCCAGCATGGACTCCAACAGCAGGCCGTGCGGGCCGGCGTCCAAGGGCTGGGGGTACGCAATGCGGGCCCGGTTGCCGAGCAGTCCGCGGGAAAATTCGCTGCCCTGCCAGCTTTGGTCCACCACCGTGAAACCGGGCTGGGAACTGTTGGCCAGAAAGGCGCGGACAGCATGGGCAACGTCCTGATTGCGCTGTTCCAGCTCAGCGGCGGGCCGGGGGTTGAGAAGCGCCGCCGCCTTCGCCGCCGCACGCACAAACTGTGTTATTCCCTCGTGCCGGCTGACGGCGTCCTCCAGCAGCCGCACCACTGTGCCATCCTTGGCCTGCGCCACATACTGGGCTGCCACCGCGCCCTGCTCCGCCAGCCTGCTCCACTTGCTTTGCTGCGAAGCGGTGCCCACCTTGGTGGTGCCGTCGGCGAAGCTGGCAATGTAGAGCCAGTGCGGCTGCGCCAGATAGCTGCGCAGGCCCGCGGGCACAAAGCCGCCGCGGTGGACCTCGTGCATCGGGCGCATTTCATCTTTGGCAAAGCAGGCCCCGCACTGGTAACCGCGCACCGCGGCCTGCGCTGTGGGACAGGGATGGTGCGCCGTGCCGTCCGGCCCCTGGACGCCCATGAATCCCAGGCAGTGCCGGGCGGGCACGCCAGCACCGGCGATGACATGAAAGCGCAGCCACGCTCCGGGCAACAGCGGCAGGCGGGCTGCGCCCTGCCCGGCCGTGGTGAGCAAGAGCTCCGGCCCCTGCCGGGTCCACGCCACCCCACGGACCAGGACCGCGGCTTCAGCCACGGGCTTTAGAGCACCGGCTGGACGCCGTAGGCGATGGCCAGCTTCAGGATCTTCTCCGCCCGGCCCAGGCGCGGCAGGTCGGAGCCGTCGCGGATGACGCCGCCACGGGCATTGAAGTCGTTCATGAAGTCCGTGGCCCAGGCAACGTCCGTGGGGGTGGGGCTGATGACTTCGTTGATGATGTCGGTCTGGTCGATGGCGAGGCAAAGCTTGCCCGTCATGCCCATGGACACCGTAATGGCCGATTGTTCACGCAGGATGGGGTGGTTGGTGCCCACCGTGGGGCCGTCAATGGGGCCGGGCAGGTTGCCCACGCGGCTGGCGACGACGAGCTTGGCGCGGGGGTAGGCCATGGCTTCACGGTCGGCGGCCATGCCTGTGTCGCGGCGGAAGTCACCAGAGCCGAAGGCGAGGCGGAAGGCGCCTTCGGCGCGGGCAATGTTGTTGGCTTCCTCAATGCCCACCGCTGATTCCACGAGCGCCAGCACACGGGTTTTGCCGTCCAGGCGGTGATACGTTTCCTTGACTTGTTCGGCGTTCTCGGTCTTGGCCAGCATGACACCCAGCAAACCGGGCACATTGCGCAGCCCGGCAACGTCATCTGCCCAGAAATCCGAGTGGACGTCATTGATCCTGACCCAGGCCTGGCCGCCACCGCGGAACCATTCAACGACGTCGGCGCGGGCCTCGTCCTTCTTTTTGGGATCCACGGCATCTTCAATGTCGAGCACCACGGCGTCCGCGCGGGACGCCAGCGCCTCGTCGAAAATCTCGGGCCGGGTCCCTGGCACCAGCAGCCAGGAGCGGGCAATTTCCGCCGGGATGTTCCGGGTGCGGGCAGGCGTGTGGGCGGCTTCGTTGCCAACAGAGTTCGACATGCTTCCACCGTATACGGCCGGAGCCGTAAATTCGATGTGCCCTCCTACAACCATTGCCTGGAATCACTGGCCGAATGCACCAATGAAGACCCAAAGAATTGCCCCGCTTCAGGCGCAGACGGCGCAGGCGGCGGCAGCTGCGGCAATGAACCGGCTCGTGGCTGCGGCAGCGCGGTGCCCATGACTTCCACGCAACCCATGTGACCCAACATGTCCGTACGTTGTGCCATGTTTCCCACCGTTTCCCCCGGTGTCGGAAGTCATTGCACCGGCCCGGGAAGTCCGTTTACATCGTTCACACCAGAGAGAAAAACACCCGCCCTGCTGCCGTGATCCCGGCGCAGGCCAACCCCAGGACAGGCCCCCCATGAAACGCATCGTTCCCCTCGCCCTCGCAGCGGCCGCAGTCATCCTTTCCATGGCAGTGTCCGCCTGCGGCGGCCCGGCAACTGCCGGCGGCGGGGCGGAGGTCACCACCTTGAGGTACCAGGGAAACGCCAATACAGTCACCCTGCCCGAACTCGCAGCGGACCTTGGCTACCTCGAAGACCTGACGTTGGAGTGGGTTGGGAACACCATCAGCGGCCCACAAGACATCCAGTCGGCGGCGACCAACCAGACAGACTTTGGCGGTGCGTTCACCGGGGCCATCGTGAAGCTGGCCGACGCCGGTGCCCCCATCACGGGCGTGGTGAACTACTACGGCTCCGACGACAAGTCATTCACCGGCTTTTACGTCACCGCGGACAGCCCCATCCGCACGGCCCGTGACCTGCAGGGCAAAAAGATCGCGGTCAACACCTTGGGCGGACAATCGGAGGCCGTCATCCACAGCTATTTGTTGAACAGCGGATTGACGGAGGATGAGATCAAGACGGTGCAATTGGTGGTCCTGCCGCCCAATGACACCGAACAGGCCATCCGGCGCGGCCAGGTGGACGCCGGAGCCCTCGGTTCCGTTCTGCAGGACCGGGCAATTGCCGCCGGCGGCCTGCGCCCGCTCTTTACGGACGTGGAATTCTTCGGCTCCTTCCCCGGCGGCCAGTACGTCTTCCGGGACGAGTTCATCCAGAAAAATCCCGCCACCGTCCGGACCTTCACCACGGGCATTGCCAAAGCCATCCAGTGGGAGACCACCACGCCCCGGGAGGAAGTCATTTCCCGGTTCAGCAAAATCATCCAGGAACGCGGCCGCAGCGAAAGCACCGACGTGCTGAAGTACTGGAAGAGCGTGGGCGTGCCCAACGCCGGCGTGGTGGAGGACAAGCACTTCACCCTCTGGGAGGACTACCTCAAGGACACCGGAGTCATTGAAGGAGACCTGGAGCCGGCCAAATACTACACAAACGAATTCAACGAGCTGGCCGGTGGCACCACCGCCCCGGCGCCGAAAGGATGACCATGACCGCCAAAATAAGCCTCCAACACGTTCGCCAACAATTCAACGTCCGCACTGCCAAGGGGCGGCCAGCGGCCGGCAGCGGCCCACTGGTGGTGCTCGATGACGTCAACCTCGATGTGGCGCCAGGGGAGTTCCTCACCATTGTTGGCCCCAGCGGCTCCGGCAAGACCACACTGCTCGATCTTCTGGCCGGGCTGACCCGTCCGGCCGCTGGAAAAATCTTGGTCGATGGCAGGGAAGTCACCGGCCCCGGCCATGACCGCGCCGTGGTCTTTCAGCAATACGCGCTTTTCCCGTGGCGGACAGCATCAAAAAATGTCTCCATTGGCTTGGAAGGCACCGGGCTGAACCGCCGGCAGCGCGCCCAAAAGGCCCACGAGTATCTGGATTTGGTGGGCCTGACGGGTTTTGCCGACCGCTATCCCCATGAGCTTTCCGGCGGCATGAAGCAGCGCGTTGCCATTGCCCGCAGCCTCGCCTATGAACCCGACATCCTGTTGATGGACGAGCCCTTCGCGGCCCTTGACGCCCAGACCCGCGAACAGCTCCAGGACGAACTGCTGCGCATTTGGCAGGACACGCAGAAAACCATCATCTTCATTACGCACGGCATCGACGAGGCCGTCTACCTGGGCCAACGCGTTGCCGTGCTGAGCTCCCGGCCGGGCCGGTTGAAGGCAGTCGTGGACGTTGACCTGGGGGAACGAGCCGGCGGGGCGGATCTGCGCTCCACCGCCAAATTCGTCGAACACCGCCACAAGGTCTGGACCCTGCTCCACGACGAGGTCCAAGCCGCCCAAAGCGCCGGTCACCGCAAGGTCCGCCCCGACGGGACCGCCCCGGATGAAGTGCCGGCAACAACCACCCAGAGGAGGGCGGCTTGATGAGCTCGCTGATCACACACCGTCCCGAAGCTGCCCAGGAACCCCCGGTGGAGCAACGCTCCCCTGCCCGGGCCCCGTCCGTAGCCGCGCAGCCGGGCACGACGGCGGCGCTGGCCGTGCGCCGAAGCGTTGCCACGGCAGGCGGCTGGCTCTGGAAGTGCGCCGCGATCATCTTGTTTCTGGCTCTCTGGGAACTGGGCCCAAAATACCTGGCCGGCGATGCAACGCGTGTTTTCCTGCCGCCGCTGCACCAGGTCCTGGCCGCCGGCGGCGGGCTCATTGCCAACGGGCAGCTGCAAACCCACATTGGCGCCAGCCTGACACGTTCGGCCGCCGGTTTCAGCATCGCCGTCACCCTCGGGATCTCGCTGGGCCTGGTGATTGCCTGGTACCGGCCCCTGCACTCCTTCCTGAATCCGCTGCTGGAGCTGTTCCGAAACACGGCCGCCCTGGCACTTCTGCCCGTGTTCACCCTGCTGCTGGGCATCGGTGAGGAATCAAAGATCTCCATCGTGGCCTTCGCCGCGTTCTTCCCTGTTCTTTTGAACACGCTTGCCGGGGTCCGCACCGTGGATCCATTGCTGGTGCGGGCGGCCCGTTCCCTGGGCCTGGGCAATCTGGCCCTGTTTTGGAAGGTCATCCTGCCCTCGGCCGTGCCCACCATATTCACCGGCATCCGGATGGCCGGCACCTCCGCCATCCTGGTCCTGATAGCTGCGGAAATGGTTGGCGCCAAGGCCGGTTTGGGCTACCTCATCACGAATGCGCAGAACAGCTTCCTGATTCCGCAGATGTACGCCGGCATTCTCACGGTCTCCCTCCTGGGACTGCTGGTCAACCTTGCCCTGGTGGCCGCCGAACGGCATTTCTCCCGCTGGCGCACCTCCATCAACGGCTAGTACACCTTTTCGCCTCAACGACCCCTTAAGGAACTGATCATGACCAATGAAAAGAAACCCCGCGAACTGCACCTGAACGCCTTCATCCACGGCACCGGACACCATGAGGCTTCATGGCGCCACCCGGACGTGGACCCCCAGGCGGAGCAGGGTCTTGAGCACTACATCAACATCGCCAGGACCGCCGAACGGGGCAAACTCGATTCTTTGTTTTTAGCGGACGGCCTGGCCATCTCAAGCAACATCCGGTACAACGCCCACAGCTCCTTCGAACCCCTCACCCTGCTCTCGGCCCTGGCAACAGCCACCGAGCGGATCGGGCTGATCGCCACTGCCTCAACCACCTACAACCAACCGTATTCGTTGGCCCGGGCGCTGGCCTCAGTGGATCGGATCAGCGGCGGCCGGGCCGGCTGGAACATTGTCACCTCTGCCGGCCAGGAAGAAGCGCAGAATTTCAATCTACAAAACCGTCCCGCCCACACCGTGCGCTATGAAAGGGCCCACGAGTTTCTCGAAACGGCCAAGGCCCTGTGGGACAGCTGGGCCGACGACGCCGTGGTGGCCAACAAGGAGAGCGGAATCTACAGCGACGCGGAAAAGATCAACACGATCGACCATCAGGGCAGGCATTTCCAGGTCAAGGGTCCGCTTAATCTTCCACGCCCCGTTCAAGGCCATCCGCTGCTGGTCCAGGCCGGTTCCAGCGAGGCCGGCAAGGAGTTCGCCGCCCGGCATGCCGAAGCGGTCTTCACCGCCCATCTAAGCGTGGAATCCGCCCGCGAATTCTATGCGGACTTGAAGGGCCGCCTGCGTGCCTTTGGCCGCTCTCCCGATGAACTGTTGATCCTGCCAGGCATCAGCGCCTACATTGCCGACACGGAAGTGGAGGCCCGTGCCAAGTATGAGCTCCTGAACTCCCTGGCCAACCCGGAGTATGGGGTCCACCAATTGTCGGCGCAGCTGGACTTTGACCTCTCCGGCCACCCCCTTGATGCCCAGCTGCCGGAGATTCCGGAGGGAACGGACGGGGCCCAGAGCCGCAAGAAACTCATTGTGGATGCGGCCAGAAAGGAATCCCTGAGCATTCGCGAGCTGACCCAAAAGTTGGCTGGCGCCCGTGGACATTTCACGTTCATCGGCACTCCCGCCCAGGTCGCCGACGAGATTGAACTGTGGTTCACCACGGGGGCTGCGGACGGCTTCAACATCATGCCGCCAACCTTTCCGGGCGGCCTCGACGACTTTGTTGACAAGGTGGTCCCGTTGCTGCAGGAACGCGGACTGTTCCGCACCCGCTACAGCGGCAAAACGCTCCGTGACCACTACGGCCTGGCCCGTCCCGAAGCGGCGCGGACCCAGCAACCCCTCACCCTCTCCGCCTAGGACATCACCGCGGTCCCCGCCGGCGCCGCTCTGCCCGCCGGCGGGCAGTGCGGCGCCGGCGGGCAGTGTGGCGCCAGAGATCTCAGTCCGGCATGATCATGGTGCGAAGATCAAGTTGGCGCAGCACTTTGTCAGCAACCTCCGGATCCGTGTCAGCTTCATTGCGGGCCAGCAGCACTTCTGTCCGGGCGGCATCCAGGGCAATGGTCTGCGCGGCAATGACCAGTTCGCGGCCCCGGCGGCGGCGTTCCACCTCGTCTCCGGTGCCCAGGTTCTCCTGCAGCAAATCCACCCGCAGGCGCCGCATCTTGGACTTGAGCCAGGCAGTCTTTTCCGGCGGCAGATTGGCCATCATTGCATGGTCCCGCAAAGCCGCCACGGCTGCTTCCTGGGCGCGGCATGCCATGAGCTTGGTGGCCTCACGCTCCTGGACGCCGTCGTCAGTTGCCTTGAGAACGCGCATCAACCAGGGCAGGGTCAAACCGGGGAGCACCAGGGTGGTCAGCAGCACGGCGCAGGCCGCGACGATGATCTCGTGCCGGCCGGGAAATGCTTCACCGCTGGGCAACACCGTGGGCAGGGCCAAGGCCAGGGCCAAAGTGGCCAGGCCCCGCATGCCGCACCAACTAAGAATGATGACGTCCTTGAAGCTGGTGGGAGGCAGCGAGCCCCCACCCCTGCGGGAAAACAGTGCCATCAGGGAAAACCACAGGAGGCGGACCAGGATCACCAGCACGCTGACACTGATGGCCAGGGGCAGCATGGCCCAAATGTCGGCCCCTTCCATGCGGATCACTTCCCTGACCTCCAAACCCACCAGGCCGAACGCCAGACCCGTCGCCAGCAACTCCACCACATCCCAGAATGCCGCGCGGGTAATGCGCTCGGTGGCATCCTCGGCGCGGGCAAGCCGCTTGATTTCCAGTGCTGTGACCACCACGGCAATGACCCCGGAGGCATGGACCTCTTCGGCCAAAATATAGGCCCCAAAGGGGACAATGAGCGTCACGGCGCTGCGCGCAGTGGAGGAGGTGATGATTTTGGTGATGGCGGCGGTCACCCAGCCCATCAGCATGCCCACGGCAATGGCAAGGGCTGCGCCCACCAGGAAGCTGCCCAGCACGCCAGGACCAAAGGTCTGCCCATCCATGGCGCTGGCCACGGCGGCCTGAAAAATCACAATGGCCGCGGCGTCGTTGAAAAGCCCCTCGCTTTGCAGCACCGTCACCAGGCGGCGCGGCATGTGTACGCGCCCGGCAATGGATTCCACGGCCACCGGATCCGGCGGTGCGCACATGGCTCCCAAGGCCACTGCCGCAGGGATGCCCACGCTGGGAATGAGGATCCACGCGGCCCCGGCAACAACTGCCGTGGAAACCACCACCAGCGCCACCGCCAAAAGCAGCAGCGTGCGCCACCTGACCCGGAACACCGACCAGGAGCTCTTCTGCGCGGTGGCAAAGAGCAGCGGCGGCAAAAAGATGGGCAGGATCAGTTCCGGGTCAATGCTCAGATCCGGGAAGCCGGGGATGAAGGTCAGCGCTCCGGCCATGATGAGCATGATGACCGGATAGGGCAGCCGGAGCTTGTCCCCCAGACCCACGGCAAGGACGGTGGCGAATAGGAGCCCAATGATCAATATCAGCTGTTCCACGCTGTTTATCCTATGGGCCGGCTGCCCCTGCTAGCGCGTCAAGGCTTCTGCAATGGGCACTTCGCCGTCACTGAACTCGACGGTGCGCATGATGGTCCCGGGCGTTTGCAACACTGCAGCGATGACGTGTGCCACGTTGGCCCGGGAGGTTTCATTGGCTGCCCCTTCCGGCCGCCCGGCCGCCGGGGTGGGGTCAATGCGGTGTGTGGGCTCCGCCAAGGTCAACGCTCCGGGGGCAACAATGGTCCACGCCAACTGGCTGCTCTGCAAATGGGCGTCGGCGTCTGCCTTGGCCTGCGCGTAGGCGTGGAAACTGTTGTCCTCCGGCACGCCGTGATCTTGGCCCGCGCCCAAATAGGAGACCATGACGTAGCGCTGCACCCCTGCCGCGGCTGCGGCATCCATGGAGGCGATGGCGGCGTCCCGGTCCACGGCGTAGGTGCGTTCGGGGCTGCCGCCGCCGGCTCCGGCGGTCCATACCACGGCATCCTGGCCGGCCAGCAGATCGGCCAGTTCCGCAACTGAGGCGGAAGCGACGTCATGCACCACGGCAGTGGCTCCGGCAGCGGCCACATCATCAATGTGGGCTGCGTTGCGGATGACGGAGGTGACTTCCATCCCCGCCTCCTGCAACAATGGCGCCAGTAACAGGGCGACTTTCCCGTGTCCACCAATAATCAAAACCTTGTTCATGGTTGCTCCTTCACTAGGGTGATGGTTTCACTCGGGAGCCTACTGCACCAGGCCGGTGGCATGCGTTTTGTGCAGCGCGCTTTCACCTCCAAGCACAAACAGCAGCGCCCCTCCAGGGTGGAAGAACGCTGCTGCGTGCCAGGCTGCGGCCAGCTTCGGGTAGCTGGCGCTAGAATCCCTGGGCCAGGCGGTAGTAGGCCTGGTTCCAGCGGATTTCCCGCATGAAGCCGCGCTGGGTGGTGTCTTCGTCAATCACCAGCAGCTCTGCCGCGAAGATGTCGGCGAAGTCCTGGAAAGCCTCGATGCCGACGGCGGTGCTCATGACGGTGTGGTGGGCGGCTCCCGCCTCCAACCAGGCGGCGGCGGAGGTGGCAAAGTCCGGCAGCGGCTTCCACACGGCCCGGGCAACAGGCAGATTCGGCAGCGGCTCATCCAACGGCACCACCTGGACCTTGTTGGCTGTGAGGCGGAAGCGTTCGCGCATGTCCGAAAGCGCGACGACCACGCCGGCACCGGGATCGGCGTCGAACACCAAACGCACCGGATCCTCGCGGCCGCCAATGCCCAGGGGGTGCACTTCCAGCGAGGGCTTGGTGGTGGTCAGCGACGGGCACACCTCAAGCATGTGGGCGCCCAGGATTTTTTCCTCCCCGGGAACCAGGTGATAGGTGTAGTCCTCCATCAGGGAAGCTCCGCCGGGCAACCCCTCCCCCATGACCTTTGCGGCGCGGATGAGCACTGCCGTCTTCCAGTCACCCTCGGCCCCGAAACCGTAGCCGTCGGCCATGAGCCGCTGCACGGCCAGGCCCGGGAGCTGGCGCAGGCCGCCAAGATCCTCAAAATTGGTGGTGAAGGCACCAAAGTCCCCGGCCTCGAGGAAGCTGCGCAGGCCCAGTTCAATTTTGGCGCCGTAGCGCAGGGAGTCATGGCGGGCGGCTCCGGGGTGCAGTTCCGGTGCCACGTTGTACAGGCGCAGGTATTCTTCAACCAGGGCATCAACATCGGCTTCCGAGGCGGCGTCCACAGCTTCCACCAGTTCGTTCACCGACCAGCTGTTCACGGAGACGCCAAAGCGGATTTCGGCTTCGGTCTTATCTCCTTCGGTGACTGCCACATTGCGCATATTGTCACCGAAGCGGGCAACCTTCAGGCTCCGGATCTGGGCCACGGCCGCGGCTGCGCGCGTCCAGGTGCCAATCTTTTCACGCACCAAAGGATTGGACACGTGGCCAACCACGGTCTTGCGGGCCACGCCCATGCGCGATTGCATGTACCCGAATTCCCTGTCGCCATGCGCGGCCTGGTTCAAATTCATGAAGTCAAAGTCAATGTCCGCCCACGGCAGGGCCACATTGGCCTGCGTGTGCAGGTGCAGCAGCGGCTTGTTCAGCTCGCTCAGCCCGCGGATCCACATTTTGGCCGGCGAGAAGGTGTGCATCCAGGCAATGAGCCCAATGACCTTCGAGTCGGCGTTGGCGTCAATGGCTGCGCGGCGGATGGACTCGGAATCCTTCAGCACGTCCTTGAAGACCACGCGGACAGGGATCTCGGCGGAGTCCTGCAGGGTCTTGACCACTTCGGCCGACTGCTCAGCGACCTGGCGCAGGGTTTCCTCGCCATAGAGGTTCTGGCTTCCGGTGAGGAACCAGACTTCGTATCCGGACAGGGAGTTGTTCAACTGCAAAGACATGTTCATTCCTTCAAGGCACGGCGGTGGGTGGATTACTGTCCGTAGACGTTTTGGTAGCGCTGATGGAGCTGGTCAATGTGGGCGTCATCGATGGGAATCATGGGGCCCAGTTCCCGGGAGAGGTGGACTGTGCGTGCCACTTCCTCACACAGCACCGCAGCCTTGACAGCTGCCTTGGCGGTGGCGCCGATGGTGAAGGGCCCGTGGTTTTGCATGAGCACGGCCGGCGAGCGCGATCCCTTCAGTGTCTGCACAATGCCGCGGCCGATTGAATCGTCACCAATCAAGGCGAAGGGGCCAATGGGGATTTCCCCGCCAAATTCGTCCCCCATCATGGTCAGTACGCAGGGAATGGGTTCGCCCCGCACGGCCCAGGCCGTCGCATAGCTGGAGTGGGTGTGCACCACCCCGCCCACTTCGGGCAGATGCCTGTACACGTAGGCATGCGCTGCGGTGTCGGACGACGGCGTCAGTGCGGGATTGCCCCAGCCGCGGTCCACGGGGGTGCCGTGAAGATCAGTGACCACCATGGATTCCGGGGTGAGATCGTCATAGTCCACCCCGGAAGGCTTGATGACCATCAGCTCCTCCCCGGGGACCCTGGCCGAGATGTTGCCTGCGGTCCACACCACGAGTTCGTAACGGACCAGTTCGGCATGCAAACGAACAAGGTCGGTCCTGATGGCCGCGATGGCCGCCAGGGTTTCCGGCGTTGCGCCGTGGCCGGGTTCGGTGCGTGCGGCCTTGGTTTCCGGTGTGCCGCTCATCCCTGCACCCCCGCAGCAACTTTTTGCACGTCGCGGTGCGCTTCGCGGGCAATGGCCTTCAGACGGTGCATGACCTCATTGGCGCCACGGCCAAAGTAGTCGTGGAGGAGACGGTATTCTGCGAAAAGGGCGTCATAGGCGGCCACATTCTCCGGGATGGGCTGCACCACGGCGCGGTTCAGCCTGCCCATGGCGGCCGATGCGGCCCTGATGTCCGGGTAAAGGCCGGCCGCGACGGCGGCGTGGATGGCCGAGCCAAGGGCCGGGCCCTGGCTCGAACCAATGGTGGACAGCGGCATGTTCAGCACATCGGCATAGATCTGCATGAGCAGGGGGTTCTTCATGAGGCCACCGGCCACAACAAATTCCGTGACCGGGACTCCGGCGGCATTGAAGGTTTCCACAATGACACGTGCCCCGTAGGCGGTGGCTTCCAGCAACGCCCGGTACCCGTCCTCCGGCCGGGTGGCCAGGGTCTGGCCCACCACCACTCCCGAGAGTTCATGGTCCACCAGCACCGAACGGTTGCCGCTGTGCCAGTCGAGGGCGACGAGCCCGTGCTGACCAATGTTTTGGCGTTCGGCCAGGGAGGTCAGGTACTCGTGGATGCCAAGTCCCTTTTTGGCGGCCATGTCCACATACGCCGCAGGCAACGAATTTTTAATGAACCAGCCAAAGATGTCGCCCACCCCGCTCTGTCCGGCTTCGTAGCCGTACAGGCCGGGCACTATCCCGCCGTCCACCACACCGCACATGCCCGGAACTTCGCGCAGTTCCCGCGAACTCATGACATGGCAGGTGGAAGTGCCCATAATGGCCACCATCTGGCCGGGCTCAACAGCCTTGGCGGCCGGTGCAGTGACATGCGCATCAACATTGCCCACGGCAACGGGGATGCCTTCGGGCAGGCCCGTCCAGGCCGCCGCTTCCGCACTGAGGCCACCGGCGCGGTCCCCAAGATTTCCGATGGGGTGCTCCACCTTGTCCACCACAAAGCGGGCAAAGTCCGGGTTCAAGGCCGCAAGGAATGCCGCGTCCGGGTACTGCCCCTCCTGCCGGATGCCTTTGTAGCCGGCGGTGCAGGCATTGCGGACATAGCTCCCCGTCAATTGCCAGACTATCCAGTCGGCGGCCTCAACCCAATGGTCCATGGCTGCATACACCTGGGGGGCTTCTTCCAGCATCTCCAGGCCTTTGGCGAACTCCCATTCGGAGGAGATCAGCCCGCCATAGCGCGGCAGCCAGCTTTCCCCGCGGGACCGGGCCAGTTCATTGATGCGCTCCGCCTGGGGCTGGGCCGCATGGTGGCGCCACAGCTTCACATAGGCGTGGGGTTCACCGGCCCACTGCGGCAGCTCCGACAGGGGCGTGCCATCCGCCGTGGTTGGGACCATGGTGCAGGCGGTAAAGTCCGTGCCAATGCCCACCACATCCGCCGGGTCGATCCCGGCCTGGGCGACGGCGGCCGGGACAGCCTTTTTCAATACCTGGCGGTAGTCCTCCGGGACCTGCAGCGCCCATTCCGGCGGCAGCTTGTCCGTGGAGCCGGGCAACGACCGCTCCACCACCGCGTGGGGGTACTCCACCACGGCGGAGGCGAGCTCGGCCCCATCCCGTACCCGCACCACCACGGCCCGCCCTGACAGGGTGCCGTAGTCAATGCCAATTACGTAGGATTCCTGCGCCTTCATGATTTCCCTTCGATACGGTGCACCGGCGCCGTGCCAGCGGCGGCAAAAAACTCTTGTGAACGCTAACAATTGCATAATCGAGGAGGCTCGTCAAGGACTCAAAGGTCTCGAATGAGCATCTGTTTCGCTTAGGCCATTTTTCGCCCCTTCCGCAGCAAGACGCGGAACACCGCCATTTACGTCCAAAGGAATTGTCGCGGGAAGGTCACATTCAAGTGGCGTTGCACAGGCGCTTGACAAAGTAGCTGTGAACGCTAACAATTGAGACGCGGGTCACGATGGCCTGCTCTTGTAGCAACGACGGTACAGTCCTGGGACTTTTCCTCTGCTGCGAGAGACTGACGTACCAGGAGGTTAAGTTGTTCAAGAAATCTTTGGTGGCCGTGGGACTCGCCGCAGCGTTGGCCCTCACCGGCTGCGGTGGCGGCACAGGCGACAATGCAGGATCAGGTGGTTCCGGGGACATCACACTGGGCTTCGCCCAGGTTGGTGCGGAAAGCGGCTGGCGGACAGCCAATACCAAGTCCGTGCAAGACTCGGCTAAAGAAGCCGGAATTGATCTGAAGTTCTCCGATGCCCAGCAAAAGCAGGAAAACCAGATCAAGGCGATCCGCTCCTACATTCAGCAGAAGGTGGACGTGATTGCGTTCTCGCCCGTGGTTGAGTCCGGCTGGGACACAGTCCTTAAAGAAGCCAAGGATGCGGAAATTCCCGTCATCTTGACTGACCGGGCCATTGATTCACCGGATAAGACCCTGTACAAGACATTCCTGGGCTCCGATTTTGTTCTCGAAGGTGAGAAGGCTGCCGAGTGGCTGATCAAGGACCAGGAAGCAGCCACCGGGGACGTGAACATTGTTGAACTGCAGGGAACCACTGGCGCAGCGCCGGCCAATGACCGCATGTCGGGTTTTGCCGATGTCATCAAGGCGGAGCCGAAGTTCAAAATGATTGCGTCCCAGACGGGTGACTTCACCCGTTCCGGCGGCAAGCAGGTCATGGAAGCATTCCTGAAGTCCAACCCCACCATTGACGTTGTCTACGCCCACAATGACGACATGGCGCTGGGCGCCATTGAAGCCATCGAAGCTGCCGGCAAGGTGCCGGGCAAGGACATCACCATCATTTCAGTTGACGCCACCAAGGACGGCATGACTGCTGCTGCGGACGGCAAAATCAACTTCATTGTTGAGTGCAACCCGCTGCTGGGCGACCAGCTGATGGACCTGACCAAGAAGGTTGTGGCCGGTGAAACCGTTCCCGAACGCGTAGTCACCGAGGAAACCACCTTTGATTCCGAGCAGGCCAAGGCAGCCTTGCCGGAGCGCGAATACTGATCCGGAGCGGCCTGCAACGCTCACAGTAGCGCCAGCGCCAGCCACAACAGCAGAACGTGGGTGGACGGGGAAGGCCCGTCCACCCACCTCAGCAAAGGTGAAACACCATGAATGAAGACATACCAGTGGTGACCATGGAGGGCATCTCCATCGAATTCCCCGGTGTCAAAGCCTTGGATTCGGTGGATTTCCGCCTGTTCCAAGGAGAGGTCCACGCCCTTATGGGCGAAAACGGAGCCGGCAAATCCACACTGATCAAGGCCTTGACGGGCGTCTACGGCATTGATTCAGGCAAAATTGTTGTGCTGGGCAAGGAAGAACAGTTCAATACCCCCGCGCAGGCGCAGGAAGCCCGGATTTCCACCGTCTACCAGGAAGTGAATCTGTGCTCGAACTTGAGCGTGGAGGAGAACATCCTGCTGGGCCGTGAACCCCGCCGCGGCGGGCGCATCCATTGGAAGGCCGTCCGCGCCCGTGCAAGCGAAATCCTTTCCCGCATGCACCTTGACATTGACCCCGGCTCTGAACTCGCCAGCCATTCAATTGCGGTGCAGCAGCTGGTGGCCATTGCCCGCTCCGTCGAGGTGGACGCCAAGGTTTTGATTTTGGACGAACCCACCTCCTCCCTCGACGCCGGTGAAGTCAAGCAGCTGTTCCGGGTCATCCGGGAACTGCGCGATTCAGGTGTGGCCATCCTTTTTGTCTCCCACTTCCTGGAACAGATTTACGAGATTTCAGACCGGTTGACCGTGCTGCGCAACGGCGCGCTGGTGGGCGAATACATGACCCGTGAGACGCCCCGCCTTGATTTGATTTCCAAAATGATCGGCAAGGAACTCGACGCCCTGGACGCCCTGGACGACGAACCCCCGGCCGTGCGTGAACTCGCAGGTTCCGACGCCGTGCCCGTCATTGCCGCCGACGGCGTGGGACGCAAGGGCAGCATAGAACCCTTCAACCTCTCCATTTACCCCGGGGAGGTCATCGGGTTGGCCGGACTGCTCGGTTCCGGACGCACCGAGCTGGCGCGCCTATTTTTCGGTGCAGACAAGCACGACTCCGGATCCCTCACCATTGCCGGGGCGCCGGCAAAGATCCGCGCTCCGCGCCATGCCATCGACGCCGGCATTGCCTTCAGCTCCGAAGACCGCAAGAAGGAAGGTCTGATCGGGGACCTGTCGGTCAGGGACAACCTTGTGCTCGCCATGCAGGCCAGCCGCGGCTGGCTGCGCCGCATCCCGCGGCGCCAGCAGGATGAACTGACGGACAAGTACATCAAGGCCCTGGACATCCGCCCGGCCAACCCCAACTCGCTTATTCGCAACCTCAGCGGCGGAAACCAGCAAAAAGTGTTGTTGGCGCGCTGGCTCATCACCTCGCCGAAGCTGCTGATCCTGGATGAACCCACCCGCGGAATCGACATTGGCGCCAAAACCCAAATCCAAAAGCTGGTGCTCTCGCTGGCCAAGGACGGGATGTCCATATTGTTCATATCCGCAGAACTGGAGGAAGTGATCCGCCTGTCCAACCGCATCGCCGTGCTGCGCGACCGCGAAAAAATTGCCGAACTCATCAATGACAGCGTCAGTGTCACAGACCTCATGGAAACCATCGCAGGCGGAACCACATCATGAAAACCTTTCTTCGCGGGCATCTCCTTTGGCCGGTGGTGGCACTTGTTGCCCTGCTGCTGTTCAACCAGATCATGGCCCCAGACTTCTTCTCCCTGCGCGTCCAGGACGGCCACCTCTACGGCAGCCTCGTTGACATTCTGCGCAACGGTGCACCCACCGTTTTGATTGCCCTGGGCATGACCTTGGTCATTGCCTCACGCGGCATTGACTTGTCCGTTGGCGCCGTGGTGGCCATCGCCGGCGCAGTTTCCTGCACCTACATTTACAACTCCCCGGATCCAGGTTCCCTGACCACCGCCATCATCGCCATCATCCTGGCTGTGGTTGTTGGTCTGGCCATGGGCGTGTGGAATGGTTTTTTGGTGTCAGTCATTGGCATCCAGCCCATCATTGCCACGCTGGTGCTGATGACTGCCGGACGCGGTCTGGCCCAGCTGGTCACGGGAGGGCAGATCATCTCGGTCTCCAACACGCACTTCAAGGCCATTGGTGCCGGGTACTTCCTGATGCTTCCCATCTCCATCCTGATCACCGTTGCCGTCTTTGCCCTGACAGCACTTTTGACACGCAAAACAGCGTTGGGAACACTCATTGAATCAGTGGGCATCAACCCGGAGGCCAGCCGTTTGGCAGGCATCAACGCCCGCACCCTGACGTGGATCGTGTACATTTTCGGTGCCCTCTGCGCAGCCTTGGCCGGATTGATGATCAGCTCCAATGTCACAGCCGCCGATGCCAACAACGCCGGCCTGTACATTGAAATGGACGCTATTCTCGCCGTCGTCATTGGCGGGACCTCGCTGGCCGGGGGCCGCTTCAGCCTTGCCGGCACCGTGGTGGGCGCCTTCATCATCCAAACCCTGACCACCACCGTCTACACGGTGGGCATCGCGCCGGAAATCACGCTTGTCTTCAAGGCGCTTGTGGTCATCATTGTCTGCCTGCTGCAGTCACCCAAAATGCGGGCCCTGTTGAAGAAGCCCACCAGGAAAACCGTGACAGCCCCGAAAGTGATGGTGTCCAACTAATGAGTGTTTTGACCCGTTACCCCGTCGCAGCCGGATCCGGAGCCAAACGCTCCCTGACCACTTCAAAGTACTTGCCGGTGATGGTCACCCTGGCCTTGTTTGTGCTCATGTTTGCCGTGGGATCGCTGATCTTTCCGGGCTTCTTTTCCGGCCAGGTGATTTTGAACCTGCTCGTTGACAACGCCTTCCTGCTTGTCCTCGCCGTGGGCATGACCTTCGTGATTTTGACTGGCGGAATTGATTTGTCAGTTGGTGCCGTGGTGGCCCTGAGCATGATGATTGCCGCCAGCCTGCTCCAAGCGGGCTGGTCGCCGGCAACCACCATCGTCATTGTGCTGGTGGTGGGTGCCGTGTTTGGCCTGTTGATGGGCCTGGCCATCCAATACTTTGACATTCAGCCGTTCATTGTCACCCTGGCCGGCCTGTTCCTGGCACGCGGGTTGTGCTACGTCATCAGCCTGAGCTCCATCACCATCACCGACAGCTTCTTTACCACCATGGCACAGACACGGATCAAGTTTCCGGGTGGATTGTTCATCTCCCCCAGTGTTGTCATTGCGCTGGCCGTGGTGGTCATTGCGGTCTTCATCCTGCACCACACCCGCATGGGCCGCACCGTCTACGCCATTGGCGGCAATGAGCAGTCGGCCGTGCTGATGGGCTTGGCGGTCCCCCGGACCAAGGTGCTCGTGTACGTCATTAGCGGCCTGTGCTCCGCCATTGCCGGCATCCTGTTTTCCTTCTACAGCCTCTCCGGCTACAGCCTGGCAGCCCAGGGCATGGAACTGGATGCCATTGCAGCCGTCGTCATTGGCGGCACGCTGCTCACCGGGGGCGCAGGTTTCGTGATGGGTTCGGTGGTGGGCGTGCTCGTCCTTGGCATTGTCCAGACCTTCATTTCCTACGACGGCACGTTGAGCTCCTGGTGGACCAAGATCGTCATTGGTTCACTATTGCTCGTGTTCATCGTGCTTCAGCGCATCTTTGTGCGGCGGAAATCCTGAGCCACACCCTGGCATGCTGCAAGCAACACTGCCTGACCCTAACTGCGGGCCAGCGCCACAGGCCTCGGCCCGGTGCTGGCCCGCACTGTCAGGTGGGACTGGATGCGTACCGAAAACAAGGGGTCATTGCCGGAAATGCCGTCGAGGATCATGGCCACGCAGCGGCGCCCCAGCTCCGCAAAGTCCTGACGAATGGTCGTCAGAGGCGGGAAGTAGAAGCCGGATTCGGGGCTGTCGTCAAAACCAACAATGGACAGGTCCCGTGGCAGCCGCAGATTGCGTTCATGCGCTGCCCGCATCACACCCAGGGACATCTGGTCATTGGCGGCAAATACTGCCGAACAATCACTGTTGGCCAGCAATTTCCTGCCCGCCGCATATCCGGATTCGGCACTCCAGTCCCCCACCAGCAGCGGCCCCGGCTCCAGCCCGGCAGCAGCCAAGGCGGCTTCCCAGCCCCGCCGTCGGGCCTGGGCGTCGAGCCAGCCCGTGGGTCCCATGATGTGGGCAATCTTGCGGTGGCCGAGCTCAATCAAGTGCGTGGTGGCCAGCCATCCACCGCGCTGCTGGTCAACACCCACGCTCTGGACCCCCGCCGTGCCAATGTCCCCGATGGCGACCAGCGGAACCCCGGGATGCAACCGCTCAATGCCCCGGACAATTTCTTCCTGCGGCGCGATGACCACCAAGGCGTCCACTTGGTGCGCAAGGTGGTACTCCACCGTTTCAATGATCGCTTTTTCGCCTGCATCGGGAAGCCCCACGGTGTTGACGGCATAGCCGGCAGCATGCGCGGCCTCCTGGATGCCCAGCAGAATGTGGGCGGGACCAAAGTGATCCATGTTGTGGGCAACCACGCCAAAGGTATCCGAACGGCGCGTGACAAGTTGCCGCGCCGCAGTGTTGCGCCGGTACCCCAGTTCAAGGATCGCAGCTTCCACCACCTTGCGGGTCTTTGCACTCACATTGGGATGGTTGTTGATCACCCGTGAAACAGTTTGATGTGAAACCCCCGCCTTGGCGGCAACGTCCTCCATGACGGGAGGGCGGTGGTTCGAGGAAACTCTGTCAGTCATGGTCAGCCTGTTCTCCGGCGCGTCCGGCATGGTTGACGCCGCGGAGATGGTTTCCGCACGCTGCGTCCAACTTCAAAAATCTGCACTTGCTACAACCCTAAAACCGTTTTCACCATTGTCTCAGAGGAGAAGCCATGCCCCACAAATCCATCCACCCGGCCTCGGGAGCCCAGTTCAGCATTGAATCGGGCCAGTACCAGGCCGTGATCACCTCGGTCGGTGCCACCCTGCGGTCGCTTACCCATGCCGGGCGGGATCTGGTGGTTCCTTTTCAGGCCGAGGAGGTACGTCCCCTTTACCGTGGCGCCAACCTTGTGCCTTGGCCCAACCGCATTGCCGACGGAGCCTACAGCTGCAATGGCAAAGACGAGCAGCTGCCGATCAATGAAGTGGACCGCATGACCTCGCTGCATGGTCTGGTGTTGTGGAACAACTGGGAGTTGCGGGCAGAAACACCGTCCAGCGTGACGCTCGGCGCCGTGGTGGAACCACAGGCGGGCTACCCGCACCGTCTTGAGATTGAGGCCGCCTACACGCTTACTGACGAAGGGCTCACTTGGCGCGTCTCCGCGGTCAATGTGGGTACCGGAGCCGGCACCCTGCCCGCCCCCTACGGTGTGGCGCCGCACCCTTATTTGGTCGCCGGCGACGGCAGGGTCGATGCTTGGACCCTGACGCTCCCCGCCGCCGAGGTCCTCCAAGTCACGGCCGAGCGGTTGCTGCCCACCGAATTGGCTGACGTGGCGGTGCACGACGGCGGGTACTTCGACTTCCAGCAGGCGCGGGAGTTGAGGGCCACTAAAATCGATCACGCCTATACGGCGCTGCCGGACGCGGCATTGGCCGAAGTCCGGCTGAGCAGCCCTGACGGAACAGGGGTGCTCATGCGCTGGAACCCGCAGGTGCTGCCGTGGGTGCAGATCCACACCGCCGACCGCCCGGAGAATGCCTGGAACCGCATTGGTTTGGCGGTGGAGCCCATGAGCTGCCCGCCAGATGCCTTCAACTCCGGCAAGGACCTCATCACTCTGGCGTGCGGGGAACGCCATGATGCGAGCTGGATCATTGCCGCCCTGTAAACGGGGCACCGGGTGAAAAAGGCGGTCCGCAGCTGTTGCTGCGGACCGCCTTTTCATGGTGCATCCGCCATGGCGTTGCGGTCTACTGGTGGCGCCTGGTTCGGCGTCGGCCCATCAACACCGCTCCCAAGCCGGCCAGGGCAAGCCCCCCGGAAAGCCACAGCAAGGTTGCAGCCGTGGATCCGGTGTGGGCCAAGTCCCCGGAAGCGCTGCCACCGGCCGGAGTGGGCGTGCCTGCTGCAGTCTCCGCGGGGGTGCTGGTGTCAGCCCCTCCAGCCGGTGTGGTTGCCGGGACGGTCGCCGGCACGGTGGCCGGGGTTGTTGCAGGCGTGGTGGCCGTAGCACTGGGTTCGGGTGACTCTCCGGGCACGTTGCCGTCAGCGGCTGCCTTCAAACGCAGGAACGTCACCGAACTCGGTTCGAATTGGTAGGTGAATTCATTGCCTGCAGCAGCAAAGACCGTCTCCGATTGGGTCATGTTGGTGGGGCTGGTGCCCACCAGGGTGGACACGGAGGCATCCGTGGCGACCTTCATGCTGCCGTCCACCTTGATGTCGACCGTGGCGGAATGCGGTGCGGCATTGACCACCTTGACAAGGGTCTCGTTCGTGGCCTCATCTTGGGTGACCACTTGGTATACCGGGTCCACAGCCTCTTCATTGACGGTTCCCCAGAGCTCGCCGTCCAGGTACAGATTGGCGGTGCGGCCTGTGACCTCGATCTTGATGTCGTAGCTTTGGCCATCCACAATGCGGGTGTCCTTCTCCAACACGTTGGTCTTGGTTCCGCCAGTGGCCTTCTCCACGAGGGAACGGGTGTTGTTGAAACCACCCAGGTTCCACCAGTAGTAGTCGTCCTGGCCCTCGACGCCGAACCCGATCAGGAAACCTTCAGCCCCGGCCAGCTTTGTGGCCTTGGTCTGGAAGGTGTAGTTGTTCCACGAGGCATCCCCGGCCGTGACCAAGGTGTTCTCGGCAGTGGTGCTGCCTTGCACGTATGCGCCGTCAGTGACGGCCCAACTTCCGTTGCCGTTGCCGGTCCACTGTCCGGCACCGTTGGAGAAGTCGTCCTGCAACAGCACCGTGCCGTCAGCGGCGGTGACCACGACGTCGTCGTACGCGGCGCTGGTGAGCCAGGTGGACAGGCCCACCTTGCCGGTGATGGGTGTCTGCACCACAGGCGCGGCCGTGAGCTTGCTCGGCACCACGGAAGTGCCCACATTGTTCATGAACATTTTTTGCACATCATAGTTCGGTGTGGTCCAGGACTTGCCATTGTCAAAGAAGATCATGTCCGGGGACCACTGGGTGTTTCCCTGCGCGGCGAGCAACGGTGCGTAGGAGGCCATTTGAACCATATCGGCATTGCGTTCCAGGCCTGTCATGTAGGCGGCTTCGGCCAAGGCATTGTTCACACCGTTGCCCTTGGAAGCGTACTCACCCAAAAACACCTTGGGATCCTTGCGGTCGTAGCTGTCGTAGCGGGTGGTGTTTTGCAGGAACCATTCCGGATCGTTGTAGTAGTGCTCATCCACCAGGTCCATGTCCTGTTCCCGGGAGTAGTCCCACAGGTCATCAAACCACTGCCCGGAGGAAAAGGCCCCTGAGGTGCCAATGATTTTGATCTCGGGGTATTTGGCGCTGATGGCGTCACGGAACTTTGGGAAGTTCTCAAAATACTTGGGGAACCCCTCCTCATTGCCCAGCCCAATGTATTTCAGGTTGAACGGCTCCGGGTGCCCCAATTCGGCCCGCTTGGCGCCCCACACCGTGTCGACACCGCCGTTGGCAAATTCAATCAAGTCCAAGGTGTCTTGAACGTAGCGGGCCACGTCCGCGTCACTGGCATAATTTTCCTGCCCACACGCCGTCAAGCCCACGGACACCACCGGCAGCGGTTCCGAGTTCATGTCCTCGGCAAACTCAAAATACTCCATGTAGCCCAGACCGTACGTCTGGTTGTAACCCCAGAAGTTCTTGTTGGCGGGACGGGATTCGACAGCTCCAATAGTCTCCTTCCATTGGTACACCCGATCGCGCGGGAAGCCGTTCGCTTCCGTGTAGGCGCCGTAGTTGCCACCCGTGTTGGTCACGCAGCCGCCGGGGAAGCGCAGGAATCCGGGATCAAGGTCGGCCACTTTTTGGGCCAGGTCCTTGCGGAGTCCGTTTTCACGTCCCATGAACGTGTCCTGCGGGAAAAGGGAGATCATGTCCAGCCTCACCTGCCCCGTGCCACCTGCCAAGGTGGTGAGCCGGCCCGAGGTGGTGCTGGCCGTGGCCGTCACTTCAGCGGTGTATTTCACCCAGCTGTCACCTTTGACCGTGATGGGGGCGGTGCCGAGCACATCACCGGGGGCGTTTTCCAAATTGATGGTCAGGGGTGTGCCCTCGGGCGCGGTGGTGCGGGCAAAGACCGAGTAGTTGTAGCTTTTGCCGGCTTCGTACGCCTGTCCGCCGCTGAATCCCGTGTTGCGCACGGCCATGCCGCCGTTGCCCGCGGCGCGGCTCAGGTTCAGGTTCAAATAGTTGCGGTTCATCTCGTTCAAACGCTGGGCGTCGTCAACGACCGTGGCCGTTCCCTCGGCCCCGCCACGCGGGGATATGTCCCAGGCAGTCAGGGCATTGAAGGAGGCGTGATCCACGGAGGAAAACTCAAAGGACCGGTTCCTCACGAGCTCGGCGTAGAGGCCACCGTCGGCTGCCTGGTTGATGTCTTCGTAGAAGATGCCGTACTGCGTGGGGGAAATGTCCGGGCCAATGGCATCGGAGTCAATGGTCAGGACCCGGTTTCCGCTCGGATCATCAACAGCCACGGCGGGCTGCAAAGACAGTGAAGCAGGGAGTGTGGCCGACCCCAGCACCGTGGCAAGGGCCAGAAACGCGGCGCCGCCGGATATGCGGGCACGCGGCCCGGCGGTTCGGGGGCGGACAGGTGGTGTTTTCAACATTATTCCTCATCGTCAGGTCATGAAATGTGGCGCGGAAGTGAACAGGGCCGGGGCCGGGATCAGGGACAAATCAGCGCAGGAAGAACGTGGCCATCCTTCGTTCCCCAGCCGTCTTGACGGTGCCGCTGTCCAGCTTGGCCCCGGCACGCAGGAACGTCCCCGGCGCCCGCGCCACTTCCAGCGAGATGCCCTGGTTGTTGGACAGGCCGGGGCGCTTGGTGAAGCTGGCGGAGTCGGCAAATGCAGCCGTTCCTGCCTGCGGTTCCAAGGTGACGGCCCCGCCGCGGGCAGCGAGGAACCAGCCGGGTTTAAGCACGGCTTCCAAGGCCACGGATTTGGGCCCGGCAAAGCCCTGGACCAAACGGAACTGGGTGGACGCCAGGGGCGCTTCGGGCCCTGCCACAATGGCAGCAGTGTCGGTGATGCCCACATGCCGGGTCAGCGAGCTGGCCAACTGCAGGCGGTTGGGCAGGACACCTTCCCCGACGGGGATCCCAAAATTGGGCATACCGTCGGCGTTCCAGTAAAGCCGCTGAGCGCGGGCGTGGCGGTTGGGATCGAACAGCGGGTCACCCACAATGGTCTTATAGTCGCGGGCGTGATAGATGACCATGTCAGTGGTGCCGTCGTCGTCCACGGTAAAGCTGTTGTGGCCGGGTCCGTAAAGGCCGGTGACCTCCGATGAGGTCAAAACGGGCGCCGGCTGCTTGACCCAGGAGGCGGGGCTGAGCAGATCGGAGTTTTTGTCCGCCGAGAGCAGGCCCATGCAGTAGTTCGCATCGGTGGCGCTGGCTGAATAGGAAATGAAAATGCGGCCATTGCGTTTAAGCACTGCGGCGCCTTCATTGACCTTGAACCCGATGACCTCCCAAGGCAGGGTGGGCACAGCAATTTCAACGGGCGTGCCAATGGTGGTGGGTGTCAGCAACGGTGCAATGTACAGATTGCTTTCCGGGTTCTTCTCCGCCCACACCAAATACTGCGTACCCCGGTGTTCAAAGGTGGTGGCATCCAGGGCAAAGGAATTCGCAGGGGTGACGACCTGCCCAGCCACCTTCCACGACCCTTCCAGGGGATTGGCGGCTGAGTTCTCCAGCACGTACATGCGGATGTGCCAAACATCGCCGGAATCGCTGGCGGCAAAGTAGACGTACCACTTGCCGCCGATGCGGTGCATTTCCGGGGCCCAAATGAAACCGGCCATGGAGCCGCTGGCGGGCTGCTGCCAGATGACTTTTTCCGTGGCCGTGGAGAGGCCGGCAAGGGTGTCCGATGCCCGCAGCACCACGCGGTCATATTCCGGGACGGAGCCGGTGAAGTAGTAGCGGCCATCGGTATGGCGCAGCACGTACGGATCCGCGCGCTGGAGCACCAGGGGGTTGTTTACGGCTGGCCGGGTGGCAACAGCTGAGCGGTTGGAGCTGGTGTTCGCGGCCAGTGCATTGCTGGCCATAAACGGGGCGCCTGCCATGCCAACACCGGCTGCTACGCTGCCGCGCAGCAGAGTCCGCCTGCTCAGCAGGGGATGTGCGGAATTGTCGCCTGGGAAGTTTGGGCCTTGTTGTTCCGGGTTGTCAATGGGCATTTTTGCTCCTCACGCAGGGAAAATGGGCGTGTTGCAGTAGGGATTTGTTCCGGGTGGTTGTGGAGGTCTTGCGGGGTGGTTAGTGCCGGCTTCGTTTCCGGCGGCTGTGCAGGGCCAGAACCAAACCTGACAGCAGGGCCATCGCCCCCATGGCCGCAAGCATCGTCTGGTTCCAGCCTGTGTTGGCAAGGCCGCTGTCCGTGGCCGCTCCCGGATCTGCGGCCCCTGCTGCGGATCCCGAGGTGCCAGCGGTGGTGCCGGTGGTGGTGCCGGTGGCCGCTCCACCCGGGGTGGTGCTTTCAGTGGCCTCCGACGTGACCGGCGCTGTGGTGGGGTCGGCCGTCGGCGTGCCCGTGGGGTCCGCCGTCGGTGCTGTGGTGGGGTCCGCCGTCGGCGTGCCCGTGGGGTCCGGCGTCGGGAGAGGTGTTGGGGTTGCCGCGGGTTGGCCAATGGCCGCCAAAGCCGCCATTTCCGCAGCCGTGACGGGAATGACGCTGCCGTGGCGGGGAGCTGTGGGCATTGTGTATGCAGCCGACGGCGTCCACGTGCCGCTGTCGAGGTCGGTGGTTTCAAACGGCACATAACCGCGTCCGCCGAACTCGTCGATGAACAGGTACCACTTTTCCTCGGTGTTGGATTTGAAGACCGTGGGGCCTTCTCCGGCATTGATGGTGCCAGTGCCAATCCCGGTGGCCAAGGTGGTGAAGGAGTCCACGTCCAAAATGCCGGCGCCGCGCTCCATGAAGATGGTCTTGCCGTCGGGCGATTCGGCGGTCCGGTTGCGCTCGTCCTTGGTAAAGCGGTAGATGTTGCCCTCGTTTTTGATCATGGTGGTGTCAATGACCTGGTATCCGGGGTTGTAGTACTCCTGTGGGTCCGAGAACGTCACAAAGTCGCGGGTGGTGGCGTACATGATGCGGTTGTTGTTGCTGTCGGAGTGGTCCGCCGTGGTGTAGATCTTGGAGGACCAGAACACCACGTAGGCGCCCAGTTCGTCGTCGTAGTAGGCTTCCGGGGCCCAGGTGTTGCCGGCGTTTTCATCCGACACCTGCACGGAGCGCTGCTCCGACCACGTGAGAAGGTCGGTTGATTCCCAGACCATCAAGTTGCGGCTGCCCCATGTTTGGGCCTTGCCCCAGTCACCGCTGCCATGGATTTTCAGGTCCGTGGCAATCATGTAGAACTTGTCGCCCTCCGGGGAACGGATGACAAAGGGGTCGCGGACGCCCATTTCACCCAGTGTGGAGGACAGGACGGGTTCGCTGTTGTTTACGTCTTCCCACTGCAGTGGATCATTGCCGATGCTTTTGCCAAAGTAGATTTGCTCGCCCGTTGCGCTTCCCTCGCCCTTGAAGTAGCTGAAGGCGTAACCTGCATATTCCGTCTCGGCAGGAGCAACACGTACGACGGCGGTGAATTCCCTCATCCCCTCCACGCCGTTGCGTTCCACCGTTGCGCTCAAGAGCACCGTGGTGTCTTCTGTCCCGGGGGCGGGCCGGACCACAATGCCGTCGCTGGAGACCACGGCAGGGTTCGACGACGCCCAGCTCACCCAGGTGTCGTTCAGGCCCTGGCCGGGCAAGTTGAGGTTGCCGCGCACATCCTCAATGTTGACAACCTCCAACGCGGCCAGGGCCGCTTCGACGGCGTCGGCATCAGCTCCCGATCCCGTCTTGACAGTGGCCTGGAACGTCGTGGTTTCGGTTAGTGAACCGTGGCTGATGGAAGCCGTCAAGGTGACGGCTGCATCGGGTTCCCCGGGCGCGGGCCTGACAACGGCACCGCTTTCGCTGATCACTGCCGGGTCACTGGAAGTCCAGCTGATGACAGATCCATTGGCCCCCTTGAGGGGCAGATTGAGTGAGGCAACCACTGCGGACAGGTCCCCGAGGTCCAGCGCTGCCTTGTCCGCCGCTACCTGGGCCTGGTTGACCGGCAGTGCCAGGGCGTCCACCTCGGCCGTCGTGACGGCACGGTCGTAGATGCGGAAGTCGCGCATTTTTCCCTTCAGATTTTTATCTCCGGTGTAGACCGATTTTCCCAGGTAGTTGGCGCTGGTCTTGCCCCCACCTATCGATGCCGGCGTGACGGTGACCGCTGGATTGCGTGCCACCTCGATTCCGTCAATATAAAGCACACCAGCTTCAGCTTCCTGGGTGTAGGCGGTGTGGACCCAACGGCCGCGGTCGAGGTTTTTCCCCGGGGTTCCGGTCACTTGTTCGGTGGACCAGTTTCCGGAGGCAATGGTGGCCCGATTGAAGTTTCCGGTGTTGAACAAGTAGCCGTCCCCGGCGTTGTCGGTTGTGTTGCCGAGTCCGTAAATGAAGTAGGGGGTCGCTTGATCGGCATCGACCCAGACATCGTAGGAAATGGTGACTGCCTCATGGCCGGCAAGGAGGTCGTTTGGCAGGGCCACGTAGGAATCAGTGCCATCAAGCGCCACGCCCTGCCCCGGCTTGAACGCTGCCTTGCCTTTAAGTTGGGCATCAGGATTTTTTCCTGTGGCATCCTTGGCCAAAGTCCCGGCGGCTTCATCGAGCTTGTACCAGGCGGTGAGGCCGGCAGCGACGCCCGCAGCCGGCTTGTCAGCGGACTGGGCCGGCATGGAGCCGAGCCCCAGCGAACCGAGCAGCAGCGCCCCCAGCGCGGCTGAAGCGACGAACTTTTTTCTCATGGACATGGACTCCGTTGTACTTGGCACGATGATTGATCCGCTGCAGGGCGGGCATGGGACTTGCAAGCTTGTTGGCGGCACCGCAGGCTTGGCGCCTGTCATGACCACGGCAACCCTGCCCTCTTTGGCGGAAATGCCGTGCTGGTACAAAAGAATTGTGAGCGCTAACAATGACTTGTGGTTCCCATCCTGAAGCCTTCGGGTTCGGCTGTCAAGATGATTACATGGTCCACATCACAATTAGCCTTTTGGCCAGGTGTGCCGCCGTACCGTCGCCTCCCAGGCCCCGCAGGGACTCTTGACCGCGGCGGCGGCGTTTTCCCCCGGGCGCCAGCCACTGGTGTCCACTGCAGGCCCGGATGGGCCTTCGCTGCCCTCGTGCGGCTGCATGGCCACCTCGGAGCGGAGGCGGGGCGCCGGAGCCGGCATCAGGGGAAGCAGGCCTGTGAAGCCGCTGTGCCTGCCGGGCAAGAGGGCCTGCGGCCCGCAGCCGCCCGGGCGGATGGTCCTGCGCACTGGCACCAAGGCGGCACAGCTGCGCTAAGGGAAGTTGGTCGTGGAGCCGCAGGGCCTGCAGGAGGTGCGGAGCTGCGTGCAGGAGCTGCGCCGATGTTCGCTGACACGCCGGCAACCCGGCGCGGACCACGGCGGATTGGGGGATAGCAGGCTGGTGCGCAGTCGGCAGGGGCGGGAACCAAAAAGATCCCTGCCGAAGCAGGGATCTGGATGGTAGCGGCACCGGGACTCGATCCCGGGACCTCACGATTATGAGTCGTGCGCTCTAACCAACTGAGCTATGCCGCCATAAATGAGTATGGCCCGTGCCGCCCCGGACAAAACCGTCTTGACACGAGCCTTCTCATTTGCGAGCCCCCCACCGGAATCGATCCGGTGACCTCGTTCTTACCAAGAACGCGCTCTACCACTGAGCTAGGGGGGCAACGAGAGAATACTTTACCAGTGCTTTTGCCGGATACGAAATCGGGGTGTGGCCTGCCAGGCCAGGGAGTCCGGCTGGGAAGCTTTTTGCCGGATTCCATGGCCTGCCGCCGCCAAAAGAACCCCTGAAATTCAAGGCAAACAGGGGCGGGAGACCACCATCATGAATTGCATCACACCGTGATGATGCGCCTTCTGCGGCAGCAAAACGGCCAGCCTCCCCCAGGGATGGCCGGCCGTTTTTACTGCAAAGGAAAGCGGTGTTTACCACTTGCCCTTGGCGTTGAAGTTTTGTCCACCTTCGTGACGGGGGCGGCGGTCGCCACCACCGTGGCCGGTGTGGCCCTGGGTACGCTCGCTGCTGAAGCCGCGGTCACTGCCACGCTCTGCGCCGCGGTCGCCACGGAAACCGCCGCTGCGGTCGCCGTCGAACTTCTTCTTGAAGCCGCCCTGGCCGCGGTCATTGCGCTCTTCGCGGGCCTTGTACGGCGCTCCCGTGGCACCGCCGGAGGGGCGGCGGCCCTTGTCGAGCTCCAGGTTGATGAGCTCGCCGCTGATGCGGGTCTTGCTCAAGGCACGCCACTGGTCCTTGCTCAGCTCCGCGGGCAGCTCCACCAAGGTGTGGTCGGCGCGGATGTCAATGCCACCGATCTGCGAGGAGGACAGGCCGCCTTCGTTGGCAATGGCGCCAACAATGGAACCGGGCATGACGCGCTGGCGACGCCCCACCGAGATGCGGTAGGTGGCGTTGCCCTCGGTCAGGGTGCGGGTCGGGCCACGTGAGCCGAAGCCGTCCTTGGAGCGTTCCTTCTTCTGGTACTCGGGAGCTGCCGGCAGGTCATTGACCAGCAACGGCTGCCCGCCCTGTGCCATGACAGCCAAGGCTGCGGCAATTTCCGAGGCAGGCACATTGTGCTCCTGCTCGTAGGAGGCAATCAAGTCACGGAACTTGGCAACATCCTTCGTCGCCAGGGTGTCGGTGATCTTTTCAGCGAACTTGCCAAGGCGCAGGGAGTTGATGGTCTCGGCGGAGGGCAGGTGCATCTGATCCACCGGCTGGCGCGTGGCCTTCTCGATGGCGCGCAGCAGGTACTTCTCCCGCGGGGTCATGAACAGGATCGCGTCGCCGGAGCGGCCGGCACGGCCCGTACGGCCAATGCGGTGCACATAGGACTCGGTGTCGTGCGGGATGTCGTAGTTGATCACGTGCGTGATGCGTTCCACGTCCAGACCGCGCGCGGCGACGTCCGTGGCCACCAGGATGTCGATCTTGCCGTCGCGCAGCGCCTCGATGGTGCGCTCGCGCTGCTGCTGCGGGATGTCACCGTTGATGGCCGCGGCCTGGAAGCCACGGGCCTTGAGCTTGTCAGCGAGATCCTCTGTGGCCATCTTGGTGCGCACGAAGGCAATGACGCCTTCGAAGTTCTCCACTTCAAGCACACGGGTCAAGGCATCGAGCTTGTGCGGGCCCATGACCTGCAGGTAACGCTGACGGGTGTTGGCACCGGTGGTCGTCTTGGACTTGACGGTGACCTCGGCCGGGTTGTTCAGGTACTGCTTGGAGATGCGGCGGATCTGGCCCGGCATGGTGGCGGAGAACAGGGCAACCTGCTTCTCGGCCGGAGTCTGGGAGAGGATCTGCTCAACATCTTCAGCGAAGCCCATGCGCAGCATCTCATCGGCCTCGTCCAGAACCAGGTACTGCAGGTTGGAGAGGTCCAAGGATCCCTTGGAGAGGTGGTCGATCACGCGGCCGGGGGTGCCGACAACCACCTGTGCGCCGCGGCGCAAACCGGCAAGCTGCGGGCCGTAGGCGGAACCACCATAGACGGGGAGCACGGAGAAGTTGTCCATGTGCTTGGCGTAGGAGGTGAAGGCTTCAGCAACCTGCAGGGCCAATTCACGGGTCGGCGCCAAGACCAGGATCTGGGTGTCCTTGGTGGGGCCATTGAGGTCCATCAGCTCGGCCATGCGGGACAAGGCGGGAACGGCGAATGCTGCCGTCTTGCCGGTGCCGGTCTGGGCCAGGCCAACAACGTCGCGGCCCTCGAGCAGCAGCGGGATGGTGGCTGCCTGGATGGGTGAAGGCTTTTCGTAACCCACGTCGCTCAGGGCAGACAGCACACGGCCGTCAATACCCATGTCAGCGAAGGTGACTTCGTTTTCTTCCACGGCTTCCGGGGAAGTTTCATTCAAGTTTTCGGGCATGGTCAAAGTGTCCTCATTCATAGGGCCAGGCGGCTGGGAAAGCCGCGGTGGAGGAAATCCAGCCGCTACTCGGCATCCCGGGCAGGATCTCGCGCCATGTGATGCGCCGCGGGTACGGCCGCCGGTGCTGTTGTTGCCAACACCGCATGGCGTTTCTTTGCCGGCAATCCCCTATGAACGCTACTTGCCCGCACATTTTGCTTGCGGGCCCCAAACACTTCAGGCTCCTGCCTCAAAAATTGGGCAGAAAATAAAAGGAGATACCGGAGTGGGGGATGTTTCAAGTATACGTCATTCCGCGTGGCCGCCAAGGGGTGGCAGCAAGGGATCTTCCGTGAGCTTGGGCACAGGGGGTGCCCCGGCGCGATCACTGCGCTGAATTGGGGCGCGGCAGTGCGCATGGGCTTTCATCGCGTCCGGCATGCGTTCCACCCGCCACCAGTTCGGCGCATGGCCACACCAGGCGCAAAACCCGAAGCGGGTTTGGCGCATGCGGGCACCGGCTTTGCTTCGGCGCCGCGCAGGACGCCTGGCTGGCTTTTGCGGCGTCAGCTCCCCGACTTGGCCAAAATTTTGGGGAACCTTGTGTAAAAATGCTGGGACAGCGTCAATTCCCCGCTCTCCTCCAGCGCCTGCAAACGCTGTACGTCGGCGGCGGTGGGATCGCTGAAGAACTTGCCCACGGTAATGCCGTGGCTGGGCAGGTGTTCCACCACAATGGCGTCCCCGGCCTGCGCCTTTCCCCGTTCCAGCACCCGCAGATAAGTTCCCACCCGCCCGGCCTGGGTGAACCGTTTGACCCAGTGCGGCTCGGCCATGCGTTCACCAAAGGTCGCACAGGGCACGCGGGGGCTGGTCACTTCCAGCAATGCCGCCCCCACCCGCCACCGTGTGCCAATGACAGCGTCCGTGGTGGCCACACCCTGCGTGCGCAGGTTTTCGCCAAAAAGACCCGGCGGGATGGGCCTGCCCAACTCGGCCTCCCAAAAATCGGCATCTTCCTGCGAGTAGGCGTAGACTGCCTGGTCGGGACCGCCGTGATGCTCCGAATCCCCTTGCAGATCACCAAAAACACCGTAGCGGCGAAGACTCACAGGGCCCGCCACGGGGCGTTTGTCAATGGCCGTGACACCAAATCCGGTCTTGGTGGCGGCAATTTGGTGGACCCGGCAAATGGCCAGGACGCTGCCGCCGGGATGGGCTGTTTCACTCATGCAACTACCCTATGACAGAAGGAACCGGGGCGTGGCCGTCAGCGGAACCGCCGCCATGCCCGTCAGCGGAACCGCCGCCATGCCCGTCATTGCCCGGGGTACCGCACAAATCTGTAGCCCATTCCGGCCTCGGTCAGCAGGTGCACGGGAGCAGCAGGATCGCGCTCCAATTTTCGCCGCAGCTGGGCCATATAGACGCGCAGGTAGTGGGTTTCCTTGGCATAGGCGGGGCCCCAGACCTCGGACAACAACTGCTGCTGGCTGAGCAACCGGCCTGGATTGCGCACCAGCAATTCCAGCAGGCTCCATTCGGTGGGGGTCATCCGGATCCGCTGCCCGGCACGCATCACCACCTTGTTGGCCAGGTCCACGGAAAATTCATCCGTGTCCACCACCGGCTCATCGCCCTGCACCCCCACCCGCCGTGTGGCCACCCGAATCCTGGCCAACAGTTCATCCAGTCCAAACGGTTTGGTCACGTAGTCGTCAGCACCGGCGTCGAGGGCATCCACCACATCGTCGGAGCCGTGCCGTGCGGAGAGCACAATGATGGGCACCTCGCTCCAGCCCCGCAGACCGGAAATCACCTCAAGACCGTCCATGTCCGGCAGCCCCAAATCAAGGACGACGACGTCGATCGCCTGTGTTTGTGCAGCGGCCAGCGCCGTGGCACCGTTGGGCGCGGCGGCCACCTGGTAGCCGTGGGCATGGAGGGTGATTTGCAGGGCACGCAATATTTGAGGTTCGTCCTCGACCACCAGGACTGTTGTCACGGCAGGGTCCTCGCGATTCCCGTGGACAGGGGCATGCGGACAATCATGGTCAGTCCGCCTCCGGGGGTGTGTTGAGGTTCGAGCACCCCGCCCATGATTTCAGTGAAACCTTTGGCCACCGCCAAGCCCAGGCCCACGCCCGTTCCACCGCTTGACCCATAGGAGACGTCGTCCAAACGTTGAAAGGGCTCGAACATGGCCATGACATTGGCGGCGGGGACGCCCTTGCCGTGGTCCACCACACGCAGCTCGCTGGCGGGATGGCCGTTGATGGTGGCGCTGCCGCTGCCGCCCACTGACCCGACCACCACAATTTCCGACTCCGGTGCGTACTTCACGGCATTTTCAACAATGTTGGCGATGACGCGCTCCAAAAGGCCGGAATCGGCGTCGATGGCGGGCATGTTGGGCGGCAGTTCAAGGCGTACCCGCCCGCGGGGAACCCCGTGCAGGGCCGCGGGCAACACCTCCTGCCAAGACACCGGACCCACCACCGGGCTGACCATATGGGCACTGAGCCGGGACATGTCCAGAAGATTGCCAACCAGCACCTCCATCCGGTCCGAATAATGCTCAATGGTGGCCAACAGTTCCGCCTCCTCCGCGGGGCTGAACGTCACGTTCCCCTGGCGCAGGCTGCCCGCCGCCAGCTTGATGCCGGCCAGCGGGGTGCGTAAATCATGGGACACGGCCCGCAGGACCGAGGTGCGGATATTGTTGTCCTGGCTGAGCCGCGCATTTTCACGCTGGGTCCGCATCAAGGCCTCACGCTGCTCCAAGGCCATGAGATGGGCTCCGAAGGCACTGAGCAGCCGCCGCTCCCGGGCCGGCAGGATTCTTCCGGACAGGCCCAGCAAGCAGCGCTCCGACACTTCTTCCACGGTGTCTGCCTCTGCCGGTGTGCCGGGGGGACCTTCGCCCACCGCAGCTTTCACCGTCCACGGGCTGCCCGGGGCGGCATTGTTGCTGAACAATGCCACGGCGCGCATCCCAAAATGGTCCCGGAGCTGTTCCAGGAATACCTGCGTGGTGTCATGCGCGGCCAGCATTCCCCGCGCCAGCTCGCTGAGGGTGGCCGCCTCCGCACCGGCCCGCCGGGCTTCCTGCAGGCGCCGCGCCGATTGATCCACGGCCAGGGCCACTGCCACGGCCACCGTGAGGAATGTCAGCAGCGTCAACAGGTTTTCCGGATCATTGATCCGCAAGGTGCCCACCGGCGGTGCCGAATAATAGTTCAGGATCAGGATCCCCCACACCGCGGCCAGCACGGCGGGCCACAATCCGCCCACCAGTGCCACGCCAATGGTGGCGGCAAGTTGCACCACCATGATGGTCTGCAAATTCAATGTCCCCGTCAAAAGCTGCACCACAATGGGCAGCAGTGCAGCCAGAACAAAGCCGGCAATGACGCGTTTTTTGCCCAGTTCACCGCGGTGACGCACCGGTCTGGCAGAACCGCTGAGCGGGTGCGGGACAATGTGCACATCCATGTCCCCGGCCCCGCGCACCACCCGGGCCCCCACTCCGGTGCCGAAGAGGAAGCCAAAACGGGGTTTGTGCCGCGAGGACCCAATGACGATTTGAGTGGCACCGGCATTCCGTGCAAAGTCCAGCAGCGCGCCGGCAGGATCTTCGCCCCCCACGGTGTGGTAGCTGCCGCCCAGATCCACCACCAGTTGCCGCTGTACCTCCAGGGCCGACGGCGCGTTCCCTGCCACGCCGTCGGCCCGGGGCACATGCACCGCCAACAGTTCCCCGCCGCTGACACGGCTGAGGATGCGGGCTGCACGGCGCAACAACACCTCGCCTTCCCCTCCGCCAGGCAACCCCACCACCACCCTTTCCCTGGTGGGCCAGCTGGCGTCAATGCCGTGGCTGTGGCGGTAGGCGGCGAGTCCGTCCTCCACCCTGTCCGCCAGCCACAAAAGTGCCAGTTCGCGTAGGGCGGTGAGGTTGCCCCATCTGAAGTAATTGGCAAGGGCGGCATCAATTTCGCCGGCTGCGTACACTTCTCCGGTGCGCAGCCGCTGCCGGAGCAGCTCCGGTGGAATGTCCACCAGTTCAATTTGTTCGGCCCGGCGCACCACCTCGTCGGGCACAGTTTCATGGTGGCGGACCCCGGTGATCGCGGCGACCACGTCACCCAGTGACGCCAGATGCTGGACGTTGACGGTGGAGTAGACATTGATGCCGGCGGCAAGGAGCTCCTCCACGTCCTGCCAGCGTTTTGCATTCCCTGCCCCCGGGACATTGGAATGGGCGTATTCATCCACCAAGACCAACTCCGGACGGCGCGCCAGCACTGCCGCCAAATCCAGTTCCAAAAAGTCGGCACCCCTGTATCTGATGGTCTGCGCCGGCAAGGATTCCAGGCCAAGCAGCCGCGTTTTGGTTTGCCCACGCCCATGGTCCACGACAATGCCCGCCACCACATCCACCCCCGCGGCGGCCTGGGCATGGCCCTCCTCCAACATGGAGCAGGTCTTGCCCACACCCGGGGCCGCCCCCAGAAAAATCCGCAATATGCCGCGCGTCATTATTTTATTCTCGCAGGCCCGTGGAGCTTTCCTTTACCACATCCAAGGCGCCATTCCAGGCAGTGGCGCCGGGGGCTTGCCCCGGAAAACGTCCACACCGGAACTGGCCCGCCTTGCCGGCAGTTCGCGCAGCGTCCCCCCGCCGAGCCGCTCACCGGCAGCCAGCAGGTCCATGGGCAGGACCAACCCCGGAAGTCCCGTGTGGCCGCGCCCCAGGACCCGCTTTTACCTGGTGCCTTGATGCCTGTGCCCGCCGCATGCCGCATGCCGCAGGTGGATCAGCGGGGCTGGTTTTTACGGCTTCCCAAGGTGAAGCCAACACTGATCTTGACGCATTCCCAACACCGCATTCAGAGCCGGCACTCAAGCAGAGAAGCCGCCGTCGGCCTTGATCAGCTGTCCGCTCACCCAGCGCCCCGCCGGGGAGAGAAGAAACGCCACAACAGGAGCAACGTCGGCCGGGGTGCCCAAACGTCCGCCAGGCTGCAGGGCTGTGAGTGTGGTCCGGGTGGCCAGATCCATCCAGCCGGTGTCCACCGGGCCCGGATTTAACACATTGGCGCTGATTCCCTGGCCGCCCAGCTCCCGCGCGGCGGCAATGACCATCCGGTCCAAGGCACCCTTGGATGCCCCATACGGAAGGTTAAACGCTGTGTGGTCACTGGTCAGGGCAACCATTGCACCGCCCTCCGAGGTGGTTTGGCGGGCGAAAGCGGCCATCAACTGCCAGCTGGCCCGCGTGTTCACCGCAAAATGCCGCTCAAAACTTTCCAGGGAGGTGTCCAAAATTGCTGAATCCACCGACTCGCTGTGGGACAGCACCATGCCCTCCACCGTCCCCACCTCCTTGGCAATGCGCGCAAAGAGCCGTTCCACCGCAGATGGCTCGCTTAAATCCGCCGGCAGCGGCCATACCGTGGCACCACAGGCTTCAAGCTCCGCGGTGAGCGTGGCGACGTCGTCGGGCTGGATTCCCCACGGCATGCGGCTGTCATAGGCCTGCCAGTAATTCAGGACCAGATCCCAGCCGTCAGCGGCCAGGGCCCGGGCAATGCCCGCCCCAATGCCCACAGTTCTGCCCACACCGGTGATTAACGCCGTCTTTTTCCGCATTCCATCAGCCTAAATGGTCCAGCCGCGGCCGGGACCGGGGACACGTCCCCAAGCAAAGGGGGTAGCTTGAAGAGGTCCACCCATTGGTCCTTGAAAGGCAAACATGAGCAGCACGCAGCCCACCCCGAATCCTGGATTTGTCCCTGGGCGGGTGACGCGCAGGGCAGCCGCTCCGGCGGGCAAACCCGGCTCGTTGCCAGCGGCCAAAGCGCAGACCGCCGGCAAAGCAGGCAAAAAACCGGTGCCGACGGCGGCGGGCAAGCCCGATGCGGCCAGCATCAGCGCTGCCATTCGGGAAGCTGCCGCAGCTGCCAAACGACGCGTGCTGGCCATCACCAACGCCCATGTTGTCCCGGTGGAGGGCGGGCCCTTTAATGGCACTGTCCTCATTGAGGGCGGAAAGATCGCGGCGTTGGGAGCTGCCGTGCCCATCCCGGATGGCGCCGACGTGCTGGACGCGAAGGGACAATGGCTGCTGCCGGGCTTCATTGATGCCCATGTGCATTTGGGCATGCACCCCGAGGGTGAACTGGGTTCCACCAGCGACGTCAATGAAATGACGGATCCGCTCATGGCGGCGGTCCGCGCCATTGACGCTGTGGACCCCTTTGATCCCGGTTTCAGCGATGCCCTGGCCGGTGGCATTACTGCTGTCAACGTAAATCCGGGCTCGGGCAATCCCATTGGCGGTTTGGCCGTGGCCATGCACACCCATGGGCGGTACGTCGAGGAAATGGTGCTTCGCTCCCCCAGTGGCCTGAAGTCGGCACTGGGGGAAAATCCCAAGACAGTTTACGGCGAGAAGAACAAGACGCCCTCCACCCGGCTCGGCACGGCACTGGTGATCCGCCAGGCATTCATGGCGGCGCAAAACTGGCTGGCCCTGCCGGAGCCGCGGCCCCGCGACGCCCACATGGAAGCGCTCGCCATGGTGCTGCGCCGCGAAATTCCCTGGCGCCAGCACTGCCACCGCGCCGATGACATTGGCACGGCACTCCGGCTGGCCGACGAATTTGGGTACGAGTTGGTCATTGATCACGGGACCGAGGCGCATCTTCTCGCCGACGTCCTGGCCCAACGGGGCATTCCGGTGCTGATTGGCCCGTTGTTCACCACCAAGTCCAAGCCGGAACTTCGTGGCCGTTCACTGGCCAATCCCGGCAAGCTGGACGCGGCCGGGGTGGAAATTTCCATCATCACCGACCACCCCGTGGTGCCCATCGGCTTTTTGGTTCACCAAGCCACGCTGGCCGTCAAGGAGGGTCTGGACCGGGACGCCGCCCTTCGCGCCATCACCATCAATCCTGCCAAGGTGCTGGGTTTGGCCGGGAAGATCGGTTCCCTGAAAGTGGGCAAGGACGCCGATCTGGTGTTGTGGAGTGGAGACCCCCTGGATGTCATGCAACGTGCCCTGCAGGTGTTCATTGGGGGCAAGCAGGTCTACAACCACTCGGAGCATTAGTGCCGGCCGCGGGTTCAGGACGCGGCAGCTTAACGCAGATGGCCCGCCATCATGACGCAAAAGGCTCCTGGGAGGAACTTTTGCCCCATGACGGCGGGCCATTCTTCAGCGTGCCGCTGTTTAGGCGGGAAGCTGCAGAACTGCGCCGGTGAAGATCAAATCCGGGTGGATGATGGTGTCAGCATTGGCCTGGTACAGGGCTTCCCAGCCACCTGCCACACCCAGCTTCTGGGCAATAATGCTTAGGGTATCGCCGGATTCAATGGTGTAGCTCTCTCCGCTCAAAGCCACCTGCACCGGAGCCGGTGCTGCCGCAACAGGAGCCTGCTGGACCTCCACCTGCGCCTGCTGCACCGGGGCCTGCTGAACCGGAGCCTGCTGCACCGGGGCCTGCTCCACCGGAACAATGCCGCTGGACTGCGCCACGACGGGAGCTGGCTGCGCCGGAACTGCTGCCGGTGAGTAGGCTTGTCCGCCACCGCCGCTCAAACCAAGCTGCGCTGCACAGGAAGGCCAGGCGCCCCAGCCCTGTCCGGCCTGAACATTCTCAGCCACGGCAATTTGCTGCTCGCGCGTGGCGTTTTCCGGAGCTCCGGTGCCGCCGAAGGCTGCCCAGGTGCTCGGAGTGAACTGCAGACCGCCGGAGAATCCATTGCCGGTGTTGATGGCCCAGTTGCCACCGCTTTCACACTGCGCCAAGGCGTCCCAGGTGCCGCCGTCGGCAGCGTTGGCACTGGTGCCGGCAACTGCCAGGCCGCCACCAACGAGAGCGCCAACCGCCAGGACACGGCCAATGTTTTGGGTTGTTTTGAAGTTTTTCATCGATGCGTTCTCCTGAAGGCCACCTACGCTCCGCCCGTCCCCGGACATCCGTGCGCCACCGTCGAACCTTGAAAAATGGAGGTCGTTTCCGGTGCCTTCTACTTGACGGTGCGTGGTGCGAGAAGGTCCGGGCAATCGTTGGGGGCAAAGACATGCCACCCGCCCTGAGGGCATGATCCACCCTAAAACGAGATCCAATTGATACGCAAATCAGCAAACTGTTACCAATTTGTCATGGAATTTACCAGATTCATAGTGTAGGCATCTCCAATGGTCTGATCATCACCGCCCCGTTGTAGCTACCATGCGGGGCGAAATCAAGACCAAAAGGCCTGAGCTGCCGCGCTCCGCCGCAAACGTCCGACGACGGCGCCTTCCCGTGGGCGGCCAATTGCGTCCGGGGAACCTTCCTAAGGGTCTTCGATGTGACTTATCTCACACAATAGGCACCTTCGAGGCCGAATACCCACCCCGGCAGCGGCACCGAAGGCCCTGCCTTTTGCGCGCAGGGAGGCCCGAACAACCATGACGGCGCTGCCGCGGACACCGCCGCGGTGGCGCCGTCGCGGTGGCGCCGTCGGGGCCTGCGGACCCTTACAGCGTGTTCAGGGCCCGCTCCAGGTCAGCAAGCAGATCCGCCAGGTCCTCAATGCCCACGGACAGGCGAATCAAATTCTCCGGCACTGCCAGCTCGGTGCCCTTGACAGAGGCATGCGTCATCTCCGAGGGGTAGTTCATGAGTGATTCAATCCCCCCCAATGATTCGGCCAGCGTAAAGACGTGCGTTGACTCGGCAACCCTGCGGGCGGCGTCGGCCCCGCCCTTGAACTGCACCGAAATCATGCCACCAAAGCCACGCATCTGCCTGGCCGCCAGCTCGTGGCCTGGGTGGTCCGGCAGACCCGGGTAGAGCACCCGCTCCACCTCGGGACGTTCCAGCAGCCACTCGGCGATGGCCTGCGCATTGGAGCAGTGCCTGTCCATGCGAACGCCCAAAGTCTTAAGTCCGCGGGTGGTCAGCCAGGCCTCCATGGGGGCCGACACCGCTCCCACGGCGAACTGCACAAAGCCAATCTTCTCGGCGGCTTCCGGATCGGACAGGACCACGGCGCCACCGGAAGCATCGGAGTGTCCGCCAATGTATTTGGTGGTGGAATGCACCACAACGTCGGCACCGAGCGCCAGCGGATTTTGCAGGTATGGGGAGGCGAAGGTGTTGTCCACCACCAAGAGCGCCCCAGCCCCGCGTGCCGCCTCGGCGAGCGCTGCAATGTCGGTGATCTTCATCATGGGGTTCGACGGCGTCTCCACCCAGATCATTTTTGTCCTGCCCTCGGGTCCGCCGGCGGCAACAGCGGCAGCCAGCGCCCCGGCGTCGGACATGTCCACAGCGGCGCTGCTGATCCCCCACACCGAGAGCACACGCTTAATGAGCCGGTAGGTGCCGCCATACACGTCATTGCCCATGACAATATGATCACCTGGCACCAGCAGGGCACGGATCAAGGCGTCCTCGGCGGCCAGCCCGGAAGCGAAGCTGAAAGCAAAATCGCCGCCTTCCAGCGCCGCCAGCTGTGCCTGCAGCGAGTCCCGGGTGGGGTTGGTGCCGCGCCCATATTCGTAGCCGTTGCGCAACTGGCCAATGCCGTCCTGGGCGAAGGTGGTGGTTTGGTAGAGCGCGGGGATGACGGCGCCGGTGGTGGGATCGGGGGTTTGACCGGCGTGGACTGCCCGGGTATTGAAGCCTTCAGTCATGATGTACTCCTAGTCGTTGAGGTAGGTCAGCAGGTCGTGGCGGGTCAGGACGCCCACGGGGGCGCCCACAAAGGTCACCATCAGCGCATCCACATCCTGCAGTTTGGCGCGTGCTGCGGAGATGGGTTCCAAGGAACCAATGATGGGCAGCAGCGGCTGCATGTGTTCAGTGATCTTGTCGGTGAGTTTGGCCTCGTGGCGGAACAACTTCCCGGTCAGGGTGCGCTCATCGACGGAACCCAGCACCTCACCCATGACCACCGGAGGCTCGGCGGACAGTACGGGGATTTGCGAGACACCGTATTCACTCATCAAATTGATGACATCACGCACCGTCTCGTTCGGGTGGATGTGGACAAGTTCCGGCAGCGACCCCGTCTTGGCCTTGAGCACATCCCCAATCGCGGGCTCGTCCGTCACCTTCAGGAAGCCGTAGGACTGCATCCACTTGTCACTGAAGATCTTACCCAGGTAACCGCGGCCGCTGTCCGGCAGCAACACCACCATGACTGCCTCCGGGCCCAGATCCTTGGCGGCCTCCAACGCGGCAACCACCGCCATGCCGGAGGATCCTCCCACCAGCAGGCCCTCCTCGCGGGCCAATCTGCGGGTCATGGCAAAACTGTCATTGTCAGTGACGGCAATGATTTGGTGCGGGACGCCCTTGTCGTAGGAGCCGGGCCAAATGTCCTCCCCCACCCCTTCCACCAGGTACGGGCGTCCGGTGCCGCCGGAGTAGACGGACCCTTCCGGATCGGCGCCAATGATCTGCACCTCTCCGCCATCCGCCGCAGGCCGGTCCGCGGACACCTCACGCAGGTAGCGTCCCGTTCCGGAAATGGTGCCCCCGGTGCCCACGCCGGCCACGAAGTGCGTGATCTGACCTTCGGTGTCGCGCCAAATTTCGGGTCCGGTGGTTTCGTAGTGGCTCAGCGGACCATTCAGGTTGGAGAACTGGTCGGGTTTGTAGGCACCGGGGATCTCCTTGACCAGCCGGTCGGAAACGCCGTAGTAGGACTGGGGGCTGTCTGCGGCCACCGCCGTGGGTGTCACCACAACCTCCGCCCCATAGGCCTGCAGCACTGCGCGCTTGTCCTCGCCCACCTTGTCCGGCACCACAAACACACAGTTGTAGCCGCGGGCCTGCGCCACCATGGCCATGGCCACGCCGGTGTTGCCGCTGGTGGGTTCCACCACGGTGCCGCCGGGACGGATTTTGCCTTCCTTGGCAGCTTCGTCCAGCATTTTGACCGCAATGCGGTCCTTGGCGGAACCGCCCGGGTTCATGTATTCCAGTTTGACCAGCACGGTGGCGGCGATTCCCTCGGTGACTTTATTGAGTTTCACCAACGGGGTATTGCCAATAAGGTCCAGGACGGAGTTCGCATACTTCATATGTCCCAACGTATCGCCACGGGCCGCGCAGTCCAAAGGCGGGTTACTGTTTAGGGCTTCGGACCACCTGGGGTGCGCGGGTACCTCAGCGAATCCGGGGTGCGCAGTTGGCTGCGTATGTCCCCTCCTTTCGCGCATGTCTGGACATGCGCGAAAGGAGGGGACGTACGCGGCGCGGGACACGGAGGCGCGGGGACATACGCGGCGCGGGACACGGGCACGTTATCCACAAGTTTGCCCAAGCACTTACCTCCGGTCACGTGCGCTGGAACGCTTGGTGCATGAAGTCTCAGTTGATCCTTCCTGAAGATATGGCGCTCCAAGGCAGGGATTCCCGGTATCTTGCCAAGTTGCAGCAACGCGGGCAATTGGTCCGCATCCGGCGCGGCGCATATGTCAACGCTGCCACCTGGGAGAATTTGGATTCAGCTACCCAATATGGATTGAAATCCGCCGCATTCCAAGCCCGGTCGCAACGTCCACCGGTGTTTTGCCACGCCACGGCAGCGTTGCTGTGGGGACTGTGGCTGGTGGGAAAACCACAGAAAATCCACATCATTACGGCATCACGTGCCGGGGGACGCAGCCATCATGATGTCAGTGCGCATCCGGGGTCTTTGACCTGCAATGTTGTGCAGTGTGGCGGGCTGTTGCTCACTGACAAATTGACCACCACTTTGCAGCTGATCACCGGGTTGCCGTTTGAACATGCAGTGGCAATTTGTGATTCCAGTCTGCATAGCCCTTGGCGGCCCAAACTTGAAAACATCTTCTCGGCTCTCGGCTCCCGGCACCCCCGGCGATCTTCGCGGGCCGTCCTGGCGCAATGACCATCCCCAGGGCCCACCCTTGCAAAAATCCGAACTCCAGGCCGCGGCCCAACAATTACCATCGAAGGCCGCATGCAACCGCGCCATGGCGGTCATCACCTTCGCTTCCGGGCTTTCCGGGTCAGCGGGTGAATCCCTAAGCCGGGTCAGGATGGCAACTTTGGGCTTTATGGCGCCCGAATTGCAGCACCGGTTCGTTCTTCGCGACGGTAGCAACGCATTCGTGGATTTTTGGTTCGACGGGTCCCGTACAGTCGGTGAATTTGATGGCCGGACCAAATATCTGCGTCCGGATTGGGGCCTGGGGAGGCCCATCCAGGATCGGATCTTGAAGGAAAAGGACCGTGAAGATCAGATCCGCGCGCAGGGCATCGGTGTGGTCCGGTGGACCTGGCCCGAAATGCTGGACCTGCAGGGCTTCCAGCGTTTGCTACTGCAAGCAGGGATTCCCCGAAAATAGCACTTCAGCTGGGCGACGCGCATGTCCCCTCCTTTCGCGCACGTCCGGACGTACGCGAAAGGAGGGGACATGCGCAGCCGCCATAACCCAGCAGGAACCCAGCCATAACCCGGCAGGAACCCGGCAGGGGCGGGCGCGGTGCCCCTACACCAGAGCGTCGGTCAGGTGGTTGGCTGTGCCAAAACGGTGTGCCGTAATGCTGATGGCCTGCTCCCGCAGGAACGGCAGCAGTTCCACCCGCCCGGCCTCCGTGACGTCGCCGTGGTAAATCGCCAGGTCAGGCCGCCCACCGGTCGCGGCGTAAAGCGCCTGCGCGTCACCGCCAATCAAGCGGATCCGGCCAGCTTCGGACCGACGTGCACGGGTGAGCCAGGCGCCGTCGTCCTCCAAGCGGAGATCAATGCGCAGGCTCAGCAGCAGCGCCTTGACCTCGCTGGGAAGGTCGACGCCGCAGGAGACTTCCGGGGCCGCTCCGGCAAGGATTCCTGCCGCGAGGACGCGCAGGAGCTGGGCCACGGATCCGCCCTCGGCGAGCCGCACCAGGGGGTTCACCGGCAGGTAGCGGAAAATGTTGCGTTCGGCGGAGAGCGCCGAAACGTCCTGGGCCACGCCAAATTCCGCAGCCCACGCCTGGGCGTCGCTGTGGAGGGAGCGGGTGAGGAAGGCCCGTTCCTGCGCCGGCAGGGAGGAGGCCGCGGAGAGCACCTTGCGGGCGGCGTCCCCCAGCGGAGCCGTGGCGGCGGATGTGGCGCACCGCCAGCTGCCAAGACCCGTGAGGTAGTTGGGGCCGCCTGCTTTGGTGCCTGGTCCAACAGCGGATTTCTTCCAGCCACCAAAGGGCTGGCGCTGCACAATGGCGCCGGTGATGCCGCGGTTCACGTACAGGTTGCCCGCCTGCACGGTGTCCAGCCACAGCCCAATTTCGGCAGTGTCGAGGGAGTGCAGTCCGGAGGTGAGCCCGTAGTCGATGGCGTTGACCCAGGAAATGGCCTCCGCCAGGGTTTGGGCATGCATGACGCCCAGCACGGGGCCAAAGTACTCGGTGAGGTGGAAGTCCGAACCCGGCATGACGCCGGTGCGGATGCCCGGTGACCACAGGCGGCCGGTGCCATCGAGCTGCCGGGGTTCAAGGGCCCACGCCTCACCGCCGCCCAGGCTTGTCAGCGCGCCGAGCAGTTTGCCTGACGCAGCTTCAATGACCGGGCCCATCTGCGCGGCGGCGGACTCGGGGTAGCCCACGCTGAGACTGGTGACGGCGTCCAGGAGCTGGTTGTGAAAACGTGCGGACTGCGCCACCGGGCCCACCATGATGACTAATGAGGCGGCGGAGCACTTTTGCCCGGCATGTCCAAAGGCCGACGCCGCCACATCGCGTGCCGCCAAATCCAGGTCTGCGCTGGCGGTGACAATGATGGCGTTCTTTCCCGACGTTTCCGCCAGCAGCGGCAGGTCAGTGCGGAAGCTGCGGAACAGTTCGGCTGTCTCGTAGCCGCCGGTAAGAATCACCCGTTCCACGGCCGGGTGTGAGATGAGTTCTTGGCCCAGCTCGTCTTCGCCCAGTTGCACCAGCGCCAAAACCTCCCGTGGCACGCCGGCGTCCCACAGTGCCTGCACCATAAGCGAGGCGCAGCGCTGTGCCTGCGGGGCGGGTTTGATCACCACGGCGGACCCGGCCGCCAGGGCGGCCAGGGTGGATCCGGCCGGTATTGCCACCGGGAAGTTCCAGGGCGGGGCCACCACCGTCAGCTTGGCGGGAACGAACGCAGCGCCGTCCACCGCGTCCAGATCCTTGGCCCGCTCGGCGTAGTAGTGGGCAAAGTCCACGGCTTCGCTGACCTCGGGATCGCCCTGGTCCAGCGTCTTTCCGGTCTCGGCGGCCATGACCTCCAAAAGTTGCGCGCGCCGGGATTCCAGGACCTCCCCGGCCCGGTGCAAAACAGTTGCACGGGCGGCGCCGCTGAGGCCACCCCACGACGCGCCATGCTCGACGGCGGCCCCCACGATCCGTTCCAACTCGCCGCGTTCGGTGACGGTGGTCTCCGCGACGAGCGCGTTGCCCAGGGTCGATCCGGGGATGCGGGCCAGAATTTCCGCGCCCCAGGCACGGTTGCCGGCCAGTGCCGGGTCGGTGTCCGGGGTGTTGGCGAAACCCTCCGCCGCAGCGGCGGCAGGCTGGTTCCGGTCCTGCACCCGCCGGCTGGGCGGAACGCTGGTGTCCAGGGTTGCCAGGGATGCCAGGAAGCGGTCCTTTTCCCGGGTAAACAGCTCCTCGTTCTCGGATAGTTCAAACACCGCCGACATGAAGTTTTCACTGCTGGCGCCCTCTTCCAGGCGGCGGATCAAGTAGGCAATGGCCACGTCGAATTCCCCGGGGTGGACCACTGGGGTGTACAGCAGCAGGGAGCCCACATCGCGGCGGACCGCCTCGGCCTGCCCGGTGGCCATGCCCAACAGCATTTCAAATTCCAGCTGGCCCGTGCCCACGGCCACGCCGCGCCTTTGGGCCAGCAGCCAGGCATAGGCCACGTCAAAAAGGTTGTGTCCGGCCACGCCGACGTGCACATTGTCCAGATGCTCGGCAGTCAGCGCATAGTTGATCAGGCGCTTGTAGTTGGTGTCGGTGTCCGCTTTGGTGCCCCAGGTGGCCAGGGGCCAGCCGGTGAGCGATGCCTGGACCTGTTCCATGGGCAGATTGGCGCCCTTGACGATCCGCACCTTGATGGCGGCTCCCCCGGCGGCGCGGCGCGCAGCGGCCCATTCCTGCAACTCCATCAGGGCCGCCAGGGTGTCGGGAAGGTAGGCCTGGAGCACAATGCCGGCCTCCAGCTTGGCAAATTCCGGCTTGTCCAAAATGCCCTTGAACACGGCCAGGGTCATGCCCAGATCCTTGTATTCCTCCATGTCCAGGTTAATGAATTTGGCTTTCGGGAAGGAATTGGCCAGGCGGAACAGCGGGGTGAGTTTTTCCACCACATGCGCCACGGCGTCGTCGAAGGCCCAGGGCGAATGCGGGGCCACTGTGGCGGATTCCTTGATGGAGACATAGTCGACGTCGTTTCGCGCCAGCAGCGCCAGCGTCCCCTCCAAGCGCCGGTTGGCTTCCTTTTCCCCCAGCACCGCCTCACCGAGCAGGTTGATGTTCAAGTCCACGCCGGCGCGGCTGATCTTGGCAATGGCCGGCCCCAGCCTGCGCTCGGTGGCATCCACAATGAGGTGCCCCACCATTTCCCGCAGCACGCGGCGGGCCACGGGAATGACCAGCTGCGGCAGGGCCGGGGCCATGACACCACCCAGCCGGACGGCTGCCCGCATGTACCAGGGCAGAAATGCCGGCACCTTGGGAGCCAGGGCGGCCAGATTGCGCCCGGCCACGGCCAGATCCTCGGGGCGGACCACTCCGTCCACAAACCCCACCGTGAAGTCCAGGCCGCCGGGGTCCTTGAGCACCTCCGCCAACCGCTGGGCGGCGGCATCGACGGGGAATTGTGCCGCCTCCGTGAGCCAACGCCGCACCAATGCAATGGTTTCTTCGGCGAGGTCCTGCTCGGGTGTGGGAATGGTGCTGGTTGTGGTTGCAGCGGTGGCGCTGGTCATGGCGGTGGGTACTCAATTCCTCTAGCGTGGCAGGCGCCGTTGAGCTGGCGTCCAAGATCAGTATGGAACTTTTATCCATTTAGTAAAAGTGGTGATTTATGATGAATACCCATCACTTATATTGACGTGAATCGAGGCCCCCATGCTGGACATTAAAAGGTTGCGTCTGCTGCGCGAATTGCACCTCCGGGGCACCTTGGCCGACGTGGCCGCGGCGCTGCAATACAGCCCCTCGGCCATTTCGCAGCAGCTGGCGTTGCTGGAGAAGGAAGCCGGGACCCCGTTGCTGCGGAAGGTGGGCCGACGTGTGCAATTGACGCCCCAGGCGGAGATTCTGGTGGCCCACACCACCGAAATTTTGGAGACCCTGGAGCGGGCGGAGGCGGATCTTTCGGCGTCGCTGTCCACGGTCACAGGCACTGTGCGTCTGGCGGTGTTCCAATCGGCGGCGCTGGCCCTGCTGCCGTCCCTGCTCACGGCCATGGCGCAGACCCATCCCGAGGTGCGCATTGAGGTGGTGCAGCGCGAGCCTGAAGCCGCCCTGTATGAGACGTGGGCGCGGGACTTTGATTTGGTGGTGGCCGAGCAGTACCCGGGGCACGCCGCTGCGCTGCATCCTGAACTGGACCGGACCACCTTGACCACCGATGCCATCCGGCTGGCCGTTCCGGCCGAGGGTGTCAGCGGTGGCATGGCACGGCTTTTTGCCGGCCCCATCACCGGCATTGCCGACACCGCCAAACTTCCCTGGGTCATGGAGCCGCACGGCGCCGCGTCCCGCCATTGGGCTGAGCAAACGTGCCGCCAGGCCGGTTTTGAACCCGACGTGCGCTTTGAGACCGCTGATCTGCAGGCCCAGATCCGGCTCATTGAATCAGGCAATGCCGTAGGGCTCATGCCGGATCTCATGTGGACCGGCGGCGCGCCCGCGCTGTCGCTCATTGAGCTCCCGGACCGTCCCCGCCGCACCGTGTTCACCTCCGCGCGGCTGGCCAGCCGTACCCGTCCGGCCATCCTGGCCTGCCGGGAAATTCTGCAGCAGACCGCGGCGGGGCTTTCCGGGGAAAGTCCGACGCCGGCGGGCTGAGCCCATGGCGGGGTGAGCGCTGACGGGTTTCGGAACGAAAGCTGCGCAGACGCTGCCCCAGCAGCGCAGTTTCCGCTGCAATGAGGGCATAGCCGGCATGATCTTGACCGGCAAGCTCGGCGGTGGCAAGCAGGAAGGCGCACCGGCGGGACTTGGCATGGCGGTCGCGATGGCGGGCCAACGCGTCAAAAACCGCCAAAAGGCGCATCGAGGGTGGCCATGGAAACTTCCGCCCTTGCCAGGACGCTGTCAACACCGGTGGCAGTGATTTCGTTGAGATAAAACGGTCCATCCGCGGCATCCATGGGACTGGCCGCCTGGTCATTGGCGTTTGGCCTTCGAAGCTACCGGCCGTGTACCTGGGCGGAACGCTTTTCGGCGGCAGCTACGTTGCACTTGGCGGTGTCCTCATCGCGTGGGCAGCTGCCACGCTTCCCGGACGTGAACCGGCAGGAACGGCGGCGCTGTTCATAGTGCTGGTCCTGGGCCAGGCCCAACCACCCAGCCGGGCGGTCCCCGCCACCAGTCTCTTGTCAGGGCCCCGTGTCATCATGGAGCCATGAGAGCCGCAGCCACCGCCGGACCTGCCGCGGTCTATGACACCGCCGGCCCCTATTCCCTCAGCCAGACGCTGGGCATCATCCGCCGCGGCCCGGGCGACAGGACCATGGCACTGGCCCCCGGCCTCGCCTGGCTGGCCTTCACCACATCCCTTGGCCCGGCCACACTGGGGATCACGCAGCGCGCAAGCAGGCTCCACGTGCGGTCCTGGGGGGCCGGAGCGGAGCAGGCGCTGGCAGGTGTCCCGTCCCTGCTGGGGCTTCACGACGACTGGACCGCCTTCGACTCCCCCACCTTTGCCGCAACCCTCCCGCACCGTGTCCGGGAAGCCCGACGCCGGCACCAGAGTGTGCGTCTGCCGTCCACGGGCCGCATTGTTGACGCGCTGGTGCCGGCCATTTTGGAGCAAAAAGTCACCACACTTGAGGCGGTGCGGGCCTACACCGCACTGCTGCGCAAATACGGCACCCCCGCACCGGGAGCCGGCCTGCACCCGGACGTGCCCGGCACCTTGACCGTGGCGCCCACCGCGGCGCAGTGGGCCGCCATTCCGTCCTGGGACTGGCACCGGGTGGGCGTTGGACCACAGCGCTCGGACACAATCCAGCGGATGGTGCGTTCGGCGTCGGGCCTGGAAAGGCTGAACCAGCTGCCCGCAAAAGAGGCGGGCCGGAAAATGCAGAGCATTCCCGGCATTGGTGTGTGGACAGCGGCGGAAGCCACCCAGCGCACCCACGGCGACCCCGATCAAGTGTCAGTGGGCGACTACCATCTGGCGGCTTACGTGGGGTGGGCGCTGGCCGGAAAACCGGTGGACGACGCGGGCATGCTGGAACTGCTGCAGCCCTGGCAGGGGCACCGGCAACGGGTGGTGCGGATGCTGCAGCTGAGCGGTTTCCGCAAGCCCACATTTGGCCCCCGGATGACCGTCCAGGACCATCGCAGGCATTGACTGCGATGGCCGCGGCTTCACTGCGCGGGGCGTTCACAGTGCGGATGCGCTTGTTGTGCGTGTGCGCCCATGCCCTAGGCTGTTTTCATGAGCGAGATCATTAACCTACAGGCCACTTTTTTCCCCAACAAGGGCGAGTTCTTCCGCGTGAAGCTTGCCCTTGAAATTGCCATCGAGCAGGTTGTGGCAGAGGCGGGCTGCATCCAGTATGAGATCACGGAGGAATCGGACGAGAAGATTGTCCTGACCGAGCAGTGGGCCTCCGAAGCGGACCTTGAAAAGCACAGCAACGGCATCGCTGTGCAGGACCTCAACGAATCCCTCAGCGCCCTTCTGGCCAAGCCCGTGGAACTCGTCCGCCGCTAAAGGCACAAAGGCACAAAGACGCCGCACGCCCTGTGAAGTCAGGGGTGTGCGGCGTCTTGGTGCTGCGGGGCGCGTCGGCTTGTACGTCAGGCGGGGGCGGAACCCTCGGCCTGCTTCGCTGCCACGGCGGCGTGGACCTCCTTCATGTCCAAGGCCTTTACCGCATCAATGACGGAATCCAGCTGGGTTGCATTCAGTGCACCGGGCTGGGCAAACACCAGCACCTTTTCCCGGAACGCCATCAGCGTGGGGATGGATGTGATGTTCGCTTCCGCGGCCAGCTCCTGCTGGGCTTCGGTGTCAACCTTGCCGAACACAATGTCGGCATGCTTGGTGGAGGCAGCCTCAAAGGTGGGGGCAAACCGCACACACGGCTGGCACCAGGACGCCCAGAAATCCACAATGACAATGTCATTGCCATCAATGGTGGGTCCAAAAGATTCCGTGGTGATTTCAACAGTAGCCATGGCTTCCACGGTACGGCAGGGAAGCAAAGCCTGGCCAGCCATTTCGCTCAGCGCGTGAGCCTCCCGCCGTGGGCCTGTGCCGCCTGTTTCGTGAACGGTGGCCAAAAAGACGCCCCCCGTTCACAGGGAGTTCATCCGTGTCGGGAACACTGAAGGTGTTGACAACTAAAGGAAGCAGCGATGACTTCCAGCCAAGGAGAACCCATGAGCCGCCGAGCAATCCCCCGAACCTTTACGGACCCTGAAAACAACGATGTCTGGCCTGCCTTGCCCGCGGACAGGCCCGTGGCGCTGATCAATGAGCGTGGCTGGCGTCTGGAAGGGCGCGTGGAGACCCTCTCCCACGACAGGCAGTGCCTGTGGATCCAGCTCAACTCTGGAATGGGCCGCCAGCTTATTCACCATCAAGACGGCTTTGTCCTGGAAGGCGGCTCTGAGGACAGCTAAGCGCTTGTCCCAAATGCAAATTGCCCGGCCCCACAAGGGCCGGGCAATTTTTTCATGTGCGGTGCAGGCGCATCCCGCTAAACCTTGGATTTGCGGTAGCCGGCCTGCTTGGCGGCGGCCTCGGTGCTGAAGCAAATCTCAGGAGTTGTCTTGGCGTAGAAACGCTGGTTCTTGAGGTGGTAGATCTTGCTTGGCGCGTTGCCCTTGATGGGCGCCCACGACGGGCAGTTCCACTTGCTGGCAGGCTTGGCTGAGGTGGGACTGGGCGCCGGCACCACCTTGATGGCTTTGACGGCCGTGGACGAGGCCTTGTAGCTGCCCTGAGCCGGCAGCGTTACGGACCATTTGCCTGAAACTGCCGCCACTGCCGTTGCATTGAACTTACCCGCTGAAGTGGTCCTCAGCGTCCGGACCAGCTTTTTGGGTGCGGAACCGTCGGCATCAAAGTAGACGTTTACCGTCACGGCTCCGGCGTTTGCCCAAGCCTTGCCCGAAAGCCGCTGCACCAGTCCGGAATAGCTGATGTTCTTGCCCTTGACGACTGTGGCCGGACCCGCTGCAAAGTTGGCAATACGGGTGCTGGTGGTTGCGGCGGCATGTGCGGATGTCGGGGCCACCACCATGGGCAGCACTACAGCCAGGGAAGCCACAACGGCGAGCAGGAAATAGCGCAGCTTTCGCGAGCCGAGACGCATGGAAACGTTCAAACGATCCCCCAAAGGACATGGCCGGCAGGTCGCCCTGCAGGCAAAGAATTTACAACTGACTGCCAAACATTAGCGAAAGACTGTCCGTTTGGTTATTCTTTATGGCCTATATGACGCACCGGCCCGCAAATGAGACAGGAACGCCCCGCATCAGCCATTAGTCTTCGGGACCAATCATTGAGACAAACTCCCGGGCATCCTCGACCCCAATGTCCGCGTGGTCCCGGAGCAGGCTGGCAGCGGCGTCATAATTTCCGGACTGTGCCAGTTGCCGGATCCGGGTGTAAATATCCGCGTTCAGCCGCGTGCTCGCCACCTCACGGACGTCGTCACCGCGGGAGACAATGGCGCGGTAGCGGTAGCTGCCGGCAGCGGCCACGGGCGGGGCGGCCTGCGCAGCTTCCGGAACGGACCCGGCGGCAAGAATGTCCTCCACCGTCAAAGGTGCCTCGGCCGCAGGCTGCGCGGATTGCGGGGCCACACCCGCTTTTGCCTGCGTGGACTGCGGCTTCACGTCTGCCTGTTTTTCAACTTTCCGCTCCGGGGCAGGCTGCGGGAACTGCGCCAGGGCGGCCACACTTGCAGTTGCTTCCCGCAGTCCCGTCCGGGTCGCCTGCCGGTATTCCTTCACGGCGTTGAACACTTGGCGCTGGGCAATCAGGGAATAGATCCGCCGGTGGGTTTCGGGGTCCAGCCGCGCACTGGCCCGTTCGGCATCCGCTCGAGTGATGTCCATGCCGCTGCCGGCCTTGCCGGCACCTTGCGTGGGCCCCACAGCTGCGGCCGGGGCAGCCGTCCCGTCCTCGTGGTGGCTGCGCCGCCCCAGGAACCGCGATCCCATCCAAACGATCAGGACAATAACCAACACAATGACCAGCGGGACCAGATATTCCATCCCCTAACTGTAGTTTGCTTCCCCGCGCCGCCGTTAGCCATGGCTGGAGTGGGACCGGGTGGGGCTTCGCTGCCCGGGCAGCGAAAACAGAAAGACCCGGAACCCCGCGTTTTGCGCGTGGTTCCGGGTCTTCCCGTTTGGTGGCAGATACTGGATTCGAACCAGTGAAGGCGTTGCCAGCTGATTTACAGTCAGCCCCCTTTGGCCGCTCGGGTAATCTGCCGTGGCCTGCCAGACCCCAACTGCGGATCGGACTTTCGCCCCCAACAAGTGGGAGCAGTAAAACAATACAGGGAATTTGCCCAAGAATCGAATCGGGCGGCATCCGGGGTGGTTTGGACACCGCCGGGGCACCGGCAAGCTGGCGATTGTCCGCTAAATGGGCAATGCACCTGATTGGATCCGGCGCACCAGCTGCTCCGCCACAAACGCCGCCTGCTCCGACGTGAGCTGCTGCAGTTCCACGGCCCGGGCCGTGTCTGCCTTGACGCCGGCAATGCGCTGCTCCACGGACTCCCCTGCGCTGTGCTGCACATGGCACACGTTCACCTCCGTGCCCGTTTCACCGGGGACCTCCGATGCGCCAAGTAGCGCCACAGCCGCCAATGAGGCTGCGGCAATTTTGATGGTCCCCCGCTGGGCGGCCGACAGTGGCATTGGCACGGTTCCTCCTGTTTCGGTGTTTCCTTTGCCTCCACTGTGGCTCCTCCAGATGTGCACGTTCCCTGAAGCCACCCGGAGAAGGCTGTGGGCGCGCCCTGCTCCGAACTGGTGGCCGGTTGTTCGCATGGAGGTGCCATGTGCCGAACCGGGCTTGGGTTTTTCGCATGGCGGGGCGGGCACCGCCGTGGGTCCCGGGCCCGCGGACCCAGGGCTGCCCAGCTGGCCACAGCACGCTTCCCCGGCTTTGGCCAGCTCTGGCGCTAGGCTTGGAAGCAAAGCTCATTAATCTTTTTACCAGGTGGAGGAATCATGGCCAGTGAGTCAACGTTCGACGTCGTCAGCAAAGTGGACAAGCAGGAAGTCGCCAATGCACTGCACCAGGCCCAGAAGGAAATTGTGCAGCGTTATGACTTCAAGGGTGTGGGAGCGGAAATAGATTTCAGTGGCGAGAAGCTGCTGCTCAAGGCGAATTCGGAAGAACGCGTCATGGCTGTCATGGATGTCTTTGAGTCCAAGCTGATCAAGCGCGGCATCTCGCTGAAGTCCCTCGACGCCGGCGAACCGTACGCCTCGGGCAAGGAGTACCGTCTGGAGGCTGAGATCAAGGAAGGCATTGCCCAGGACGTGGCCAAGAAGATCAACAAGCTCATCCGTGACGAAGGCCCCAAAGGTGTCAAGTCCACCATCCAAGGTGACGAGCTGCGCGTGAGCTCCAAGAGCCGCGACGACCTCCAGGAAGTCATGGCCATGCTGCGCAAGTTCGAGGATGCGGATCTGCAGTTTGTGAACCTGCGTTAATCCTGCATTCCACAAGCGCCCATGGCAGTGGCTGCCATGGGCGCTCGTGCCTGCCCGCGCGTCTGGGAGCCGTAGCTGCTGTGGCCCCCAGCAGCAGCAACTGTCCGTTCCCGGCCCCGCAGGCTCAGCCGCCGTCCCCGAAACCCGGCGCCACCAAGCCGGTTTCATAAGCCAGGACCACCGCCTGCACCCGGTCCCGCAGGCTTAGCTTGGCCAAAATTTTACTCACGTGGGTTTTGACCGTCTGCTGGGCAATAAAAAGCTCCGCGGCAATTTCCTGGTTGGAGAATCCGCGTCCAATCAAGGTCATGACCTCCAGCTCGCGTTCGGTCAGGCTGTCCAGGCGCTCACGGGAGGGCACCGAACGGGGTCCGGCGGTGGCAAATTGCTCAATCAGCCGTTTGGTGACGGAGGGCGCCAAGAGTGCCTCACCTGAGGCCACCACCCGCACCGCGGAAACCAGTTCCTCGGCGAGCGCGTCCTTGAGCAGGAATCCACTGGCGCCCAGACGCAGGGCGTCATAGACGTAGTCGTCAATGTCGAATGTTGTCAGCATGAGTATGTGTGCATGGTCCGCTTGATCCGCATGTGGCGGAAATGCCAGAATTTGGCGCGCTGCTTCAAGCCCGTCCATCACCGGCATGCGGACGTCCATGAGGACCACATCCGGGTGGTGCAGTGCCGCCAGCTCAACAGCCCTGGCGCCATTCTCCGCCTGCCCCACAATGGTGATGTCCTCCTGCGCACCCAACAGGGCGGCAAAACCTTCCCGGACCATGGCCTGGTCGTCCACCACAAGGACCCTGATGGTCATGTTTACACCCTCCGGTTTGTTGTGCCGCTGGCATCCAGGGGCAACACGGCATTTACGGCGAATCCGCCGTCGCGCGTTGGTGCGCACGTCACTTCCCCACCCACAATGGAGGCGCGTTCACGCATGCCAATCAAGCCTTGGCCCACATGCCCGCCCCTGTCCAGTTGAGCCATTACGGCACCCACATCGGAACGGGAATTGACTATGGAAACGGCAAGCCGGCCGCCGGTGACCCCGATGGCGACCTCGGCGGTGGCTCCCGGGGCGTGGCGGACCACGTTGCTCAGTGCCTCCTGGACAATTCTGTAGGCCGTCAAGGCAATGACCTCCCCAATGTCATGATCACCGACCCCGGAAATTTTCGGTTCCAGCACCTTCACCCCCGTGGAGCGGATTGAGGAAATGAGTTCGGGCAGATCGGCCAGACCTGGTTGCGGGCCCAGCTCACGGCCCGGAGCGGTATTGCGAAGGGAACCGAGCATGCTGCGCATTTCCGTCATGGCACGGCGGGAATTTGCGGCAATGTCATCAAATTCCCGCTTCAGTTCCGGGCTCAATCCCGGATGGCGGTAGACGGCGGTGGTGGCCTGGACCACCACGACCGACATGCCATGCGCCACCACATCGTGCAATTCACGGGCTATGCGGGTGCGCTCTTCAGCCAATCTGCGCCGGGATTGTTCTTCGGCGCTGACCGTTCGCTCCGCGGCCAATTCAACACGCAGGTGCTGCCACTGTTGGACCACCACCGAGGCCACCATGAGCCCCCCTGAGACGGCGGCAAAAATGACCACATTGTTCTGGGCGCCGTCGTCGGGCCCCTCGGGCATGGTGAGGTAGTTGCTCAGCACACCCACCACAACGCTGGCCAGCCAGCCTCCGGCGGACACCATCCAATGGGCACGCAGACCCGCGACGCAAAGCACCAGGACCTGGGTGATCATGGCCACCACGCTAAAAGGCATCGGGACAAGCAGCACCGGCGCGGACACCAGCGGCAGGATCACCAAAGGCGCCAGGGAAGCCAGAATGCCGGCGGTCGGCCGCGCCGCCGTCAGACCCAGCGACCCGGCGTGCAAAATGGCCAGACCCAAGCCGAAGGGCAGGCTCATGTTGTACAGGTTGATGTTCAGCGGGGCACCGACGGCCAAGAGGGCAATGCAGACGGCCGCCGTGCCGAGCCACACCCAACTCAGGCCCTTCATCCCCCACAAGGTGATGGTGCTCAAGGGATCAACCAGGCCTTCGCCTCTGGGGTTGGGTTTAGCGGCCATGGTGGGCGGCAGGGGTGTCCTGGTCCGAAAGTTCCGCCGTCGGACCGTCCGCGTCAAGGCCGCTGAGTCCGCCGGCGGGCTCGCCGTGCCACGATTGGATCCGCCACCCGCCCGTAGCCGCGCTGCCGGTGGGTTCGCCCTCGAGCGTGACGATCCCGGTGTTGGACAGCTCGTGATAACGCCTGTCCGACCAGTCAAGGTTTTCCCCGCGGTGCGCTGCCCAAAAGCGGATCATGGCTCCGTGGCTGACCATGGCCACCGCCTCATGGGCGGCCGCTTCCGCCACCACCGCATCAAAGCGTTCCAGCACCTCAAATCCAGTGTCGGCTCCGGGCATGCGGGCGGACAAGTCACCTGACAACCAGATTTTGACTGTTTGCAGATAACTTGCAATGGAGGTTCCATCGCCGCGCATCTCCAGGTCGCCGGCGCTGATTTCCCGCAAGCCCTCGCGAACTTGCGGTACGAGTGCCCTCTGGGCGGCAAGGGGCGCGGCGGTCAGGGCGGTGCGGGTGAGGTTGGAGATGAACAGGGCATCGATCCGCTCAGCGGCGAGGTCACCGGCAACTGCCTGCGCCTGCGCAACCCCCAACGCTGTCAACCCCGGACCCGGAGCGGCAGTATCCAGGAGTCCGCGCACATTATTGGGGGTTTGGCCGTGCCTAATCAAGATCAATCGCATGGTTCCATTCTGTCCTATGGGGCTGCGTTATGCTGGCAACAATTGACATGTGGAAAGGGGCCTGCCGGTGCCAGGGCGCGAGCAGCTTTACGCTTCCACTTTTTGGGGGGTTAGACGGCCTCAGTTTCCACTGACGCCCGGACACTTTGTCATCCGGCTTGCCGACCCTTCGCTGGCCTTCGGTCCTGATTCCGCCGGCGACCTGCTGCATTGCTACGGTCGGCTGCGGCAGGCGCTGACTGCACTGCGGGGCGCCACGGCCGCGCAACTTTTTATCTCACGGAACTGGTCTCCGGTGGGCGACGCCATTGGCGAGCCCCTTTCTGAAACCTCCACACCCACGCTTCACGCCTTCATCAGCTGGCCGGGAAGCCCCCTGGCAGCTGCCGCTCTCCGCCTGCCGGCCCATCTGCGTGCCGCGACGCCACCGGACGCGGATCAGGATGAGGCGCTGCGCCTGTGGAGCGGCAGCAAGGGGCCGCTGCGGGAGCCGGAGGGGCCCACCAGAGGGCCCACCAGGGCCAGCCACGCCCAAGATGCGGCAGCTGCTGCGCAGGGGGTTGCTCTGTGGCAGTCGCGGGCCTTTGCGGTGCAGGCTGCCCCGGCGGCGAACGCGGGCACGTCCCGTACGCAGCATTGGACGGCCGTTCCGCGCCAGAGTGTGAAGTCCCTGGACGGGATGGGCACCGATGCCTTGTTGGAATTGGCTGCCGGCGTGGAACAACTGGCATGGAATGCCAACCCCCGCCACGCCGGCATGACGGTCTGGGCCACCGATGTGTGGGGCGGAGGCGCCTCCATTGACATTTTTGGCCGCGAACATGGCCAAGCGACCAATCAGCTGGCTGAATTCGTCACCCATGGCGGGCTCGGTCTTGAGCAGGCGGCGTTAAGAACGCGCGAATTCCGGGGCCCATCCCCTACTGTTGAGAAATGACCAATTCATCCCCCCTCAATGACGACCAGACCGCACAAATCATTGCCCTCGCCATGGATTTGGCACGTGCGGGCAAGACCACTGAACTGGCGGAATTTTTGGATCACGGCCTCCCCCTTGACGTGCAGGACGGCGACGGAAACACGCTGCTGATGCTGGCCACCTACAGGGGCCACGGGCAGACGGCATCGCTGTTGCTGGACCGTGGCGCCAATGTGGATCTTTGCAATGCGCGCGGGCAGTCACCACTGGCCGGTGCACTTTTCAAGGGCGAGGATGAAATAGTGGCACTGCTGGTGGCTGCCGGGGCCGATCTTGAGGGCGGCACACCATCCGCCCGCGCCACCGCTGCCATGTTCGGCCGCGAACATTTGCTGCCGTAAAGGGATCCGTCCCGGCAGTCCCACGGCAACAAAAATGCCCGGAGGCAACCGTGAATGGTTGCCTCCGGGCATTTGGTGGTGGCTTAGGCTGCGTCCGTGTTGACGTCCACGGGTGACAAGTTGCCGGCCTTCAGGGCCTCAATGGCTGCACGGACACCTGCGCCGTAGGCCGGATCGGCCTGGGTGCAGTTGTAAATGTGACGCTCAATGGTGGCCTCGGAGGCGCCGTCAATGGCGCGCGCGGTGTTCTCGAAGAGCACCTGGCGCTGCTCGTCATTCATCTTCTCGCGGAAGAGGATGCCGGGCTGCTCAAAGTAGTTGGCGTCGTCTTCACGGTAGTTGAACCGGTCCGCCGTGGCACCTGTGGCCAGTGCCGGATCAGCGTAGGCGGGCTGTTCCTGCCAGCGGCCGTAGGAGTTCGGTTCGATGCCGGGGGTGCGTCCCTGGTTGCCGTCCACCCGTCCCTGTCCATCGCGGTGGTAGGTGTTGACGGGGCTCTTGGGCGCGTTCACCGGAATCTGGTGGTGGTTCACACCCAGGCGGTAGCGCTGGGCATCGCCGTAGGAGAACAGGCGGCCCTGCAGCATGCGGTCCGGGGAGAAGCTGATGCCCGGAACCACGTTGGCCGGAGTGAAGGCGGACTGCTCGACGTCGGCGTAGTAGTTCTCCGCATTGCGGTTCAACTCCCATTCACCCACCTCGATCAACGGGTAGTCCTTCTTGGACCAGACCTTGGTCAGGTCGAACGGGTGGTACTTGTAGCTATTGGCGTCGGCCTCGGGCATGATCTGCACCATGAGCTTCCACTTCGGGAAGTCGCCTTCCTCGATGGACTCGAAAAGGTCGCGCTGGGCGGACTCGCGGTCTTCACCCACCAGGCTGGCAGCTTCCGCGTCAGTCAGGTTTTTAATGCCCTGCTGCGTGCGGTGGTGGAACTTGACCCAGTAACGCTCGCCTTCGGCGTTGATGAAGGAGAAGGTGTGTGAACCAAATCCATGCATGTGCCGGTAGCTGGCCGGGATGCCACGGTCGGACATGACAATCGTGATCTGGTGCAGGGCCTCGGGCAGGTTGGTCCAGAAGTCCCAGTTGTTCTCGGCATTGCGCAGGTTGGTGCGCGGATCGCGCTTCACTGCACGGTTCAGGTCGGGGAACTTCAGCGGATCACGGAAGAAGAACACAGGGGTGTTGTTGCCCACCAGGTCCCAGTTGCCTTCGTCGGTGTAGAACTTCAGGGAGAACCCGCGGATGTCGCGCTCTGCATCGGCTGCGCCGCGTTCGCCGGCAACGGTGGAGAAGCGTGCGAACATTTCAGTCTTTTTGCCCACCTCGGAGAAGATGCTGGCCTTGGTGTACTTGGTGATGTCGTTCGTCACGGTGAAAGTACCAAAGGCACCTGAACCCTTGGCGTGCATGCGGCGCTCGGGGATGACCTCGCGGCTGAAGTGGGCCAGCTTCTCAAGCAGCCACACGTCCTGAAGCAGCACTGGCCCCCGGGGACCAGCTGTCATGCTGTCCTGGTTGTTGGCAACGGGTGCGCCCGCGGCGGTTGTCAATGGTGCGGTGTTGTCGACAGTCATCTTTACTTATCGCTCCTAGCGGTGGTGAGATCTTGATTCAAAAGTCTTTTGGCGGTGCAGTCGGGGCAGCTTCCCCAATAAATGACCTCGGCTTCATCAATGCTGAAGCCGTGGCTGTTGGAAGCATGCAGACATGGCGCCTCCCCAATGGCGCAATCCACATCCGCAATGTCTCCGCAGGAACGGCACACCACGTGGTGGTGGTTGTCCCCCACCCGGCTTTCGTACCGGGTGGCCGAACCCGCCGGTTCAATGCGGCGGACCAGATTGGCATCGACCAACGCGGCAAGCACATCGTAGACGGCCTGCTTTGAGACGCTGCCCAACTCTGCCCGCACCGCGCCAATGATGGAGTCCGCGTCCGCATGTGGGTGCGCGCTGACAGCATCCAGCACCGCGACACGGGGACGGGTGACACGCAGTGACGCTGCCCGCAACTTGTCTTCGTAGTGCTGATTACTGATCATGGGTCCAGTATGTCCACTTTTCTGGACTGAGTCCAATTTGGACGGTTTTAGTTACTTTGCCCGCAACAGCAGCCGCCGTTCCGCTGACCATGGTTGTCACCACCGGGCTTCGTGCCGCATCTGCCCAATTCCGCCGGGCACGGGGGCACAGCTGGTGGAACGTGGGGGCAGGCCCTGCCTGTCACCGGCCCAAGTCCCCGGGAGAACCAGCCCCGGGGACTTGGGCAACCCTTCTTTGGCAGCACCGGGGTCAACTGCCGCCAATGCGGATCCACCCAATCCTTGGGTGTCTGCCTGCGGGTCCCGGCGGTTAGGGCGGTTTCGGCATGGCTCAAGAAAGCTGCATTCAGCCCAAACGTTTCAGGTAGTAACGCATGGGGGCGTGGCGGATGCCTGCGGGGACAACGCGCACCAGATGGGAGGTCAGGGCCAAAAGGGTGCGCAGCAGACGCTCCCGCCGCGGTGACCAGCTGAATCCGTACAGCTGCCGAACCGGCGCGGGTAGAAGGCCCACGCTGAGAAATCGCACCAGGGGCATGAAAGGCTTGAGCCAGACGGGGGCCTGCCGCGCCGCCAAAAGTTCCCGGGCCACCTCCCTGACGGTCCCGTCCACGCTGAGCGTCGCCAGCTGGCGGTCCCAGTACTCCTTGAAGTCCGCGCGGGAGGCAGGCCACAGTTGGGCCGGCATGCCCAATTCCACACCAAGCACGGCATAGCCTTGATACACGGATTCATCATCCGCTTCAGAGAGCGCCGGAAAGACAGCGGCATAGACATCCCTGGCAGAGTCGTAGAGTGTGGCGGCCACCCATAACTGCAGCTGCCCGTCAGAGGCATCATAAGCGGGGGTGGCGGCGGTGCCAGGGGACCGCACCGGCAGATGAGCCCTTTGCACATGGGCCTTCATGGTGCGACGTTGTTGCGTTGTTCCATTGCTGAGGGCATAGATGTACTGCAGCGTGTGATGGAGGCGCTTGAGGGGGTTGGCGGTAAAATCCGAATGCTGCGCAACGCCATAACCCACTGCCGGGTTGGCCAGCTGCAGCAAAATGGCACGGCCCGCTCCGGCCAGCAGCACCCCTTCAGGTGCAACGTCCGCCAATGTCTTGACCACGGCAGCTAGCTGTCCGTGGAGATGCGCACCATGTGGTCACGGTCCACGACTTTAATGCGCTCGCGCGCAACATTGACGCCCGGGTCCGCCAGATAGGCGGCGCCCAACTGTTTTTCGTGGCTGTCCAAGCGGTTCCACCCCTCCCACGTGGTGAACTGCACGCCCCGTGATTGGAGCAGTTCCACAATGTGCTGCTCTGTGGAATGTGCAGGCTCAGGCAGGCTGAGACGGTCTTCCAGGAGGCAGCCGATGGTCTCCAAGGCATCACCCTTGGTGCTGCCGATCAAGCCCACAGGACCACGCTTGATCCATCCGGTGGCATAGAGCCCGGGAACGGGGCTGCCATCGGCGGCAAGGACCCTGCCGCCTTCGTTGGGGATGACACCGCGCTGGGCATCGAAAGCCACCTCGGCAAGCTCAGCGCCAAAATACCCCACAGCCCGGTACACGGCTTGCACGGGATAGTGGATCAGCTCCCCGGTCCCGCGGACATTGCCGGTCCCGTCCAGCTCATTGCGCTCAAAGGTAATACCTGTGACTGCGCCATTGCTGCCGGTGATTTGCTGGGGTGTGTGGAGGAAATGCAGGTGCAGGCGCCGCGAGGCGGGTTGTTTTTTTGCATCGTGTTCCTCGGCCAACCAGTTGCTGAGGGTGTTCACCATGATCTTGACCTGGTTGTTGCTCCTAATGGCCAGGTCAGAGGCCGCATCAAAATCGAAGTCCTCTTCATAAAGAACAATGTCAACGTCACGTGAGTGGCTTAACTCCCGTAATTCCAGCGGCGTGAACTTCACCTGCGCAGGCCCCCGGCGGCCGAAAATGTGCACATCCGTCACCGGAGAGGACTTGAGGCCGCGGTAGACGTTCTCTGGAATTTCGGTCACCAGCAGATCGTCGGGGTGTTTGGACAGTATCCGGGCTATGTCCAGGGCTACATTGCCATTGCCGATCACCGCTATCTCCTTGGCATTCAAGGGCCACTCCCGGGGCACATCGGGATGACCGTCGTACCAGGAGACAAAATCGGCCCCGCCATAGGAGCCCTCAAGATCAATGCCGGGAATGTCCAAGGCTGCATCCCTCATGGCTCCGGTGGCGAAGATGACGGCGTTGTAGTGGCTCTGCAGGTCCGCCAGCGTCACGTCCCTGCCGTACGTGACGTTGCCAAAGAACCGGATGTCTCCGCGGTCCAATACCTTATGCAGCGCATTCATGATGCCTTTGATGCGGGGATGGTCAGGAGCCACTCCATAGCGGATCAATCCGTAGGGTGCCGGCTGGGATTCAAATAAATCAATGCCCAGCTGGACGTCCCCGCCAGCCACCTCCTGCGATTTGGTGAGAATGTCTGCTGCATAGACTCCCGCCGGACCGGATCCAACAATGGCAACACGGAACGGTTGGTTGACACTTGAAGAAGACAAGTCGGAAGCCCCTTTGAACTGTGAACCGGCACAAGATTGCCGTGCATCAACAGTTGCACATAAAAGCACACCTGATGCGTTGGCTCCTTCAGTCTAATGAACATGGCACACGGCCATAAGTGGCCAGCCAGCGCGGCACCTGCACTCCAAAGCCGCGGTGTTGCGCTGCTGCCTGCAGCGGGGGGTTGTAACTTATTGGCATAGATCCGGACACAAGTTTGTTATCAGCGGTGTGACCTCCAAAAAAACAGCAGCCCCCACCACGCACGGGCAATTGGCCAAACCGCCCAAAGCCGCCCGTTCAGATGGCACCACAGGGGTCCTCTTTGGCCTGGGAGCCTATGGCTTGTGGGGGCTCATGCCCTTGTACTTTGTTTTGTTGGTCCCGGCGAACAGCCTGGAGATTGTGGCCAACCGCGTGCTCTGGTCCTTGGTCTTTTGCGCCCTCATCACCACCGTCAGCCGGGGCTGGGGAAAAATCAAGGCAGCCGCACGCAACCGGCGCATCATGGGATCTTTGACCGTGGCTGGTTTGCTCATTGCCATCAACTGGCTGACATACGTTTTTGCCGTCACCACCGGCAATGCCATTGAGGCGTCCCTGGGTTATTTCATCAACCCGTTGTTCTCAGTGTTGTTGGGGGTGTTCCTCTTGAAGGAAAAGCTGCGGCCCCTGCAGTGGCTGGCCGTGGGGGTGGGTTTCGTGGCCGTGGCCATTTTGACCATTGGTTATGGCAAGCTGCCCTGGGTTGCGCTCGTTTTGGCCACCAGCTTTGGCTTGTACGGCTTGGTGAAAAACCGCATGGGCAAGAAGGTCGACGCCATCACCAGCTTAAGTCTGGAAACCGCCGCCTTGGCGCCACTGGCCTTAACCACCATGCTGATCCTGACATCTTTGGGCCAGGCCACATTGACTGACAGAGGCCCGGGGCACTTTTGGTTGATGGCTGCCTCGGGCGTCATCACTGCCGTTCCACTGCTGTTCTTTGGCGCCTCCGCCAGCCGGCTGTCGCTGACCAGCATTGGTTTGCTGCAGTTCGTGGCGCCGCTGCTTCAGTTCATTGTGGCGATAACCGTGCTGGGCGAAACCATGACCCTCGAACGCTGGATTGGGTTTGCAGTGGTGTGGGTGGCGCTGGCCATACTCATAGTTGACATGCTGCGCACCTACCGCAAATTTTCCACGAAGAATTCCGTGGCTGCCCACTAAAACTCCGGCACCGGCCAGCTTCAGCCACGGGCCCGGCGGGGGATGCATGGCGGCACCCGCCGGAGGCAATGCCACCGGCGGGTGCCGCATGCGGACCGTGTTGTCAGGCCGCTTGGCGAATGGCCTCGCAGAGCACGTCCAAACCGTCGACCAGCAGTTCGTCGCTGATGACCAGCGGCGGGAGCAGACGGATCACGTTGCCATAGGTGCCACAGGTCAAAATGATGACGCCGGCCTGCAGGCAGGCACCAGCAATGGCCTTGGCAGCTTCGGCGTTGGCTTCCTTGGTGGTGTTCGCCGTTCCGGGCTTGACCAGTTCAAGGGCCAGCATGGCCCCGCGGCCGCGAATTTCCCCAATGATGCCTGACTGGCCCAGTTCTTCCGCGAGCGCCTTGAAGCGATCGGTCACAATCCGTTCAATGTTTACGGCACGGGCGTTGAGGTCGTGCTCCTTCATCGTCTTGATGGCAGCCAGCGCCGCGGCGCAGGCAATCGGGTTTCCACCGTAAGTGCCACCCAGACCACCGGGATGCACAGCGTCCATGAGGTCGGCGCGGCCAGTGATGGCTGAGAGCGGCAATCCGCCGGCAATGCCCTTGGCCATGGTGATGATGTCCGGGACAACACCTTCGTGCTGGCTGGCGAACCATTCCCCCGTGCGGCAGAAGCCGGACTGGACCTCGTCTGCAATGAAGACCACACCGTTGTCCTTGGCCCAGGCGGCCAGGGTGGGCAGGAAGCCCTCCGCCGGGACGATGAAGCCACCCTCGCCTTGAATGGGTTCGATCAAAATTGCAGCCACGGAGCCTGCACCAATTTGCTTCTCGATCATGGTGATCGCCCGGCGTGCGGCGTCCTCGCCCTTGATCTGGGATTCTTCGCGGTACGGGTAGGACATGGGCACGCGGTAGATCTCCGGCGCAAAAGGACCGAAGTTGGTCTTGTACGGCATGGCCTTCGCCGTGAGCGCCATGGTCAGGTTGGTGCGGCCATGGTAGGCGTGGTCGAATGCGACGACGGCGTCGCGGCCAGTGGCCAGGCGGGCCACCTTGACGGCGTTCTCCACCGCTTCGGCACCGGAGTTGAACAGCACGGTGCGCTTCTCATGGGTGCCGGGCGTCAAGGCGTTGAGTTCCTCGGCGACCTCAATGTAGCTTTCGTAGGGGGTGACCATGAAGCAGGTGTGGGTGAAGTGTCCGACCTGCTCGCGGACGGCCTCAACCACGTTGGCATCCGAGGCGCCCACGGAGGTGACGGCAATGCCGGAACCCAGGTCAATAAAGGAGTTGCCGTCAACGTCGGTGATGATGCCGCCGTCGGCGTCCGCTACATAAACGGGAACGGTGGAGGCCACGCCGCCGGCAACGACCGACTTGCGGCGCTCGTTGAGCGCTTGGGACCTGGGCCCGGGGAAGGAAGCCGAAATCTGGCGTTTTTGGGCAAGGCGGTATTGGATGTCGCTCATGGAAGTTCCTTTCACAAAGTGCAGTGCACGGTTGGTGACCAACGCGCCCCAGCCAGGGCCCGCCGTCGTGGTTCTCAGCTGTCGAGGTTGCTCATGACGTGCTTGATGCGCGTGTAGTCCTCCACGCCATAGATGGACAGGTCCTTGCCGTAGCCGGACTGCTTAAATCCGCCGTGGGGCATCTCGGCCGTCAACATGATGTGCGTGTTGATCCACACGGCGCCAAAGTCCAGGTCACGTGAGACGCGCATGGCCACGCCATGGTTGGAGGTCCACACGCTGGAAGCGAGGGCGTAGTCGACGTCGTTGGCCAATTCCACCGCCTCGTCCTCGGTCTTGAACGTCTGCACGGTGATGACAGGACCAAATGTTTCCTGCTGGACAATGTCATCGCTTTGCTTAACGCCGTCCACCACGGTGGGCGCGAAGAAGAACCCCTTGTCCCCCACCCGCTGGCCACCGGTGACAACTGTTGCGTGCGCGGGGATGTTCTCCACCACCTCCAACACTTGGTTGAAGTGGTTGATGTTGTTCAACGGACCAAAGTAGTTCTTGGATTCGTCAGGGTTGCCGGTTTCCAAGCCCTTCGCGGCCGTGGCCAGAGCCGCCACAAATTCTTCATGCGCGGATTCCTCCACCAGAATGCGGGTAATGGCGGTGCAGTCCTGCCCGGCGTTGAAGAAGGCGTATTCCGCAATTTCCTGGGCCGTCCTGCCCAAGTTGGCATCCGCAAAAACAATGGCCGGGGCCTTGCCCCCCAGTTCCAAATGCGCGCGCTTAAGACCCTTGGCGGCACCGGTGGCCACGGCGATGCCTGCACGCACGGAACCCGTAATGGACACCATAGCAGGAACCTTGTGCTCCACCAGGGCGGCGCCCGTGGCACCATTGCCCAAGACAAAATTCAACACGCCCGCCGGAACAATGTCTTTGGCAATGTCGGCGAAGACCAGGGTGCTTTCAGGGGTGGTGTCGCTGGGTTTAAGCACCACCGTGTTTCCCGCCGCCAACGCCGGACCAAGCTTCCAAATCAACATCAGGAAGGGGTAGTTCCAGGGCGTGACCTGGGCAATGACGCCCACCGGTTCACGGCGCACGAAGGAGGTGAAGTTCTCCATGTATTCACCTGCGGAACGGCCCTCAAGCAAGCGGGCGGCACCAGCAAAGAAGCGCAACTGGTCAGCACCGGCGGCCACCTCCTCGGCGGCAATCATGGCCTTGACCTGGCCTGTGTTGCGATGCTGCGCCTCCACAATTTCATCGCTGCGGGCCTCGACCGCATCCGCCAGTTTCAGCAACACGCTTTGACGCTGGCCGGGGGTGGCACGCTTCCAGGTTTTAAAGGCCTCCGCGGCAGCCGTCATTGCTGCATCCACATCGGCCTGGTTGGAAATTGGCGCATGGGCAACAACGTCACCGGTGCTGGGATTGACAATGTCCAGCAACTGCGTGCCGATGACTGGGACAAATGCTCCATTGATGAAATTTTGCAAGGTCTGGACCACGGTGTTCAACCTCTTTAGTTTGTTGAGTACGGCACGCAGCATTTCATGCGACGTCTTACGCGCAAGCCTAGGCCCGCCCGCCCCGCAATTGAATAGCCAATTGCACCATCGCCGCTATTTTTAGCAGTGCGTTTGTATAGTTGCCCTATGGCACTTTCTTTGGCGGACCTGCTCACCATTCCCGCCCTGCACCTGAAAAACATGGGTTCCACCCTGATTCCCTTGACAGCACCCATTGATTGGGTGGCTGTCACCGAACTGGAAAATCCGCAGGCGTTTCTCAGCGGCGGGGAATTGGTGTTGACCACCGGAGCCCGCCACAACACTGCAGCGGCCCAGCGGTCCTTTGTCCGCCAAATTAGGCGTGCCGGCGCCGTCGGCATTGGTTTCGGTGTTGGTTTTGAGCACGACGCCGTTCCTGCGGCATTGCTGGCCGAGGCCAACCGCTGGTCGGTCCCCGTGGTGGAAGTGCCCTACACCACGCCTTTCATTGCCATCGGCAAGCTCGTGGCCGACGCCCGCTCGTCGGACCATTACACAAAGCTGGAGCGGCTGCTGCGCGAACACCAACTGCTTGCCCGGACCCTTTTGACAGGTGGCGGGTTGCCGGCACTTTTGAAAAAGCTTTCCACCCTTGTGGCCGCGGACCTGATCATTACCCAGTACGGCGGCGTCGTGGCCAGCACCGCCACCAACACCGTCCCTGAAGAGGGCACATGGCATGCCGTGGCGCTGTCCACGGGCAAGCGCGATTCAAGCGTTTTATGGTTGCGCAAACCCTTTCACGACGACGGGATAGTTGACTATGCCCGCGGGCTCATCAGCATTGAGTTGAACAACCTGGTGCAGCGCCGTCACAGCATGCGGCAGATAGCCGGGCAGGTTTTGCAGGACATCATTCGGGGCACGTTGGAACCCGCCGATGCCATGGCCCGGCTGGAGACCGTGGGCGTATCCACCGCCGGGAAGAACCTGGTCCTGCTGGTCAGCGCCGGTGAGGAACACTTCGAAGCGCTCGCCGGGCTGACCCTGCCAGCCAGCTTGGTCAATGCTGTGGCCGCGACAATTGTTTCCGAAGGCAGACGTGAATTACTGCTGGTGGTGCCGGCTGCTGTGGGTGAGCCGGCCAAACTGGGCAGGCAATTGAGCCAGCAAATGCATAATGTCGGCATCAATGCCCCGGTGGGCATTGGGGGTGCGTACTCCCAAGCCAACGGCCTGCGGTGGAGCTACTTTGAAGCTCGTGAAGCCGCAACACGGGGTTTGGACGTTAATGTTCCGGAACGCCTGAGCCTGACCTCGCTGTTGTTGGCCAGCGAAGACGTGCCCATGGCAGCCATGGCCAAGGAGGCCCTTGATCCGCTGCTGACCTTCGATGCAATCCACGGCTCTGAGTTGCTCGAAACCCTGGAAAGGTATTTACAGCTCAACGGATCGGTGGCAGCAGTAGCCGAGGCCCTGGCACTTCACCGCAATACCGTGCGTTACCGGCTGACCCAGATTGCTGAACTGACGGGTTATGACCCTGCCTCGACGCCGGACCGTGTCCAGCTGTGGCTGGCGCTGGCCGTCCGAAGGCTTACTCCGCACAACTGACGGAAGGATCCGCTGCCAGCGCCCACAGGTCACGCCGGCCTCCTGCGAGGCCAGCGTGACCTGTGGATTGGGCAGGAACTGAAACCACTAGCTCAGACGTGCCGCCCTGCGCAGGACCAGCAGGCCCAGGCCTGACAGGAGCAACATGACCGACAGGAATACCGGCCACATGCCGGTGCCCGTGTAGGCCAGCTGAGCGGATGCTGCACTGCCCATGGCCTGCAGCTTGCTGTCCGCGCCCATGGAAATCCCTGCCGCTGCCGTGTGTGCCGGGTTCAGCGTCACTGTCACAGCTGAATCAGCGGACGACGCCGGTGCCAGCGGAGTTGCCGGGTTGCCGGGATTGATCGGTGCCACCGGAGCAACAGGCGCTACGGGTGAAACTGGGGTAACTGGGGTAACCGGGGTAACCGGTGTAACCGGTGTAACCGGTGTAACCGGTGTAACCGGCGTTACGGGTGTGACCGGTGCAACCGGCGTTACAGGTGTGACGGGGGTGACCGGAGCTACGGGAACCACGACGGCGGTGTCCGCACCGATGGTTTCGGCGTCACCAACAACTGCGAGGGCATTGTCGGAAATGTTCACCGGGATGGTGATGGGCAGATCCAATCCAATGTCGCCCAGGACGCCGTCGAGCAATCCGCCACCGTTGTTGGTGCCACCGGTGCTGCCGTTGCCGGCACCCGGGTTCACCACAGGAACAGTGTTCGTGGTCTCAGCGCCGTTCGAGGAAGCATCACCAACAACACCCACGGCGTTACCCGACACATTCACAGGAATGGTGATGGGCAGATCCAATCCAATGTCGCCCAGGACGCCGTCGAGCAATCCGCCGCCATTGTTGGTGCCACCGGTGCTGCCGTTGCCGGCGCCCGGGTTCACCACAGGAACAGTGTTCGTGGTCTCAGCACCGTTCGAGGACGCATCACCAACAACACCCACGGCGTTACCCGACACATTCACTGGAATGGTGATGGGCAAATCCACCTGAACATCACCAAGGATGCCCTCGAGCAATCCGCCACCATTGTTGGTGCCACCGGTGCTGCCGTTGCCGGTACCCGGGTTCACCACAGGAACAGTGTTCGTGGTCTCAGCCCCGTTCGAGGAAGCATCACCAACAACACCCACGGCATTACCCGACACATTCACAGGAACCGTCACCGGCACATCCACTCCAATGTCACCCAGGACGCCGTCCGGTGAGCCAGCACCTGTGGCACCGTTGCCGACACCTGTGTTGACCACAGGAACACTGTTCGTGGTCTCAGCACCGTTCGAGGACGCATCACCAATAACGGACACACCGTTCCCTGAAACGTTCACAGGAACCGTGATGGGCAAATCCACCTGGACATCACCGAGGATGCCCTCGAGCAAACCGCCACCGTTGTTGGTGGTACCTGTGCCACCGGTGCCGGCACCCGGGTTCACCACAGGAACAGTGTTCGTGGTCTCAGCACCGTTCGAGGACGCATCACCAATAACGGACACACCGTTCCCTGAAACGTTCACAGGAACCGTCACCGGCACATCCACCTGGACATCACCGAGGATGCCCTCGAGCAATCCACCGCCGTTGTTGGTGGTACCTGTGGCACCATTGCCGGCACCCGGGTTCACCACGGGAGCAGGAACACTGTTCGTGGTCTCAGCACCGTTCGAGGACGCATCACCAATGACAGACACACCGTTCCCCGAAACGTTCACAGGAACGGTGACCGGCACATGGATCGGCAACTCACCGAGGACCCCACCCAGCAGCCCTCCATTGTTTGAAGCGTTTGAGGTGACAACGGACCCGTCGTTCACCACCGGCGCGGGAACACTGTTGGTGGTGTCAGCGGCGTTCGAAGACGCATCACCAACAACGCCCACCGCGTTGCCGGAGACATTCAGGGGAACGGTGACCGGCACGGTGGCCTGGACGCCATCAATGACGCCTCCCACCACCCCATCAAGCAACCCGGCAAGGAGTCCCTGTGAGCCGTTGTGGGCAGCGGGCTGGTTGTACACGCCGGTGGTGGATTCTCTGGCGGCTGGGGTGGACTGGTCTGCAGCATTGGCTGCACCTACGCCGAGGGCAAGAAGCCCGCCGGCAAAGACCGCTGCACTGAGCGATCGACGAATGACAGTACGCATGATTGTTTACTCCTGAATTAAGATTTTTTGACCGTGTCCGCGAATGCGAAACAGGGAAAGACCGTGGCCTGCCGCCTTGGTGGCGGAAGGCTGAGGGTCATCTAGCCAGGGGTTGAACCGGGATTTTCAGGCATGGAGGCGGGCAGCGGCCAATCCGCTGCCAGCGGCTGTGCCGCACCGCCTGCGTTGTGGAAGTAGCTCCAGAAATGCTCACTGGCCGCCGCGGCGCTGCCGCTGGCACCGGACCCGCCGGATACCAGGCTTGAGGACGAACCAGATGCGGCGGCTGTCGTCGCAGCCGGTGCGCAGGGACCCACGGCATCGCCGTCGGAGTCCGATCCGCATGCCTGGATGGCAGCGGGAGCAGTGGAGGAAGCGGGTGCCTGGACGCCAACGCCGTCAACAGAAGTGGAGAAAGCCGGCAGCGCGGCGGCCGCCAGGTAGCGTGCCAAGACACCGGGTGTGGCGGCTTGCGGGGATGCATCGGCAGCCTGCTGCGCTGCTCCGGTCGAAACCGGACCGTCCACCCGAGCGGGGCTGTCCATTTGAACCGGGCTGTCCACGGATTCCGTGGCTGCTCCACCACCAGCGGGCGCTGCAGGCGCGCTTGGGAGCACCGGTGCGGCGGGCAGGGTGTCAACACCTGCCGGCAACTCGGTGACGGGATCAGTTGGGCTTGGAACGTCGGCCGCTCCACCGGGGCCACCTGGCACGGCCGGGGGTACCAGCGGACTCACAACGGGAGTGACAACGCTGTCCACCAGCTCTGCCGCGCCACCTGCCACTCCGTCAACAACGGGCTTTACAGCTCCGGTGACGGGATCAAGCACGGGGGCGGTGATCTGAAGAACCGGAGCGGTCACCTGGTTCACGGCACCAACGGTGGGGGTGACCACCGAATCTGCCAGCTGAACCACCGGGGTGACAACACCGGTGGTGATGCCCTGCACCGGCGTCAGCACCTGTCCCACCACCGGAACGGAGGTCAGATTGCTTTCCAGCTGATCCGTGGCGCCGGTGACAGGAGCCACCAGATTGCCCACGGTGTTCGGGCCGGTAATGTCCTTGACCACGGGAACCTGCTGCACCGTGGTGTCCAGCAGATCGCCCACGGGGTCAAGAATTCCGGAGAGCAGCCCCTTGTCCGAGGCCGTTTTGAGGGACGCGGACGAGGATCCTGAAGCCGCGGAGGCGTTCGTGGAACCGAGCACAATGAGGACGGCTGCTAAAAGGGCGGTGCCTAAAGCGATCCGCAGAATGCGCACCAGAGGGGCACTCATGGGCAAAGACATGAGCCTGCCATCCATTGAGTCCACCCCCAGTCGGCAACATCGTGAGACCAGCTATAAGACCTGACACCGCAACTGCACGGCGTCTGAGACCGCCCGGCTCCGCACGAACTTCAAGGTGCGAAGCAGAACATGCATCCCACCCTATGGCCCAAATCACAGAACGTCAAAGGTTCTCACCATCCGCCTGGCACAGCGGTCCTTAAAGCAACGACGGCGGGGACCCACCTGACAAAGGTGGGTCCCCGCCGTCGTTGCTCCGGCAACCTGCGCCGGCGGGCTGTATCCAGCGGGTGGGGCTATCGGGTGAGGGAGGCGCCTCGGGAGACGCCCACCATCTCATCCCGGGCCACCACCTTGATGCGTTCACGCTGCACGGCGCTTGAGTCGGTGGCTGCCGCGCCCAACGCCTTCTCGTGGGCGTCAAGCTCCAGCCAGCCTTCCCAAGTGGTGAATTCCACGCCGCGGGCATCGAGCAGTTCCACCACTGTTTCCGGTGCCGCCTCGGCGGCCAACGGCAGGTCCCCGCGGTCAGCCAACAGGTGGGTGATGGTTTCCAAGGCATCGCCCTTGGTGTGGCCAATCAAGCCCACGGGCCCACGCTTGATCCAGCCGGTCGCATAGAGGCCGGGAACGTGGCTTCCATCAGTGGCCAGGACGCGGCCGGCGTCGTTCATGACCACCCCGCGAAGGTGGTCAAACTCAACATCGGGCACGGCCGAGCCGAAGTAGCCCACGGAGCGGTACACGGCCTGTACGGGGTAGTCCAGGAATTCACCGGTGCCGCGGACATTGCCCGTGCCGTCCAGTTCAGTGCGTTCAAACTTAATGCCCGAGACCTTGCCGTCCTCGCCCACGATTTCCACCGGGTTGTGGAGGAAGTGCAGGTGCAGCCGGCGGGAAGCTCCGGTGGTGGGATCGGCGGCGTCATCATCCTGCTCGGCCAGCCAGTTGGTGAGGGTGTTGACCATGGTCTTGACCTGGTTGTTGCTCTTGACGGCGGCATCGGAGGCTTCGTCGAAGTCGAAATCCTCCTCATACAGGACAATGTCCACATCGCGGGAGTGGCTCAGTTCGCGCAGCTCCATGGGCGTGAACTTCACCTGGGCAGGGCCACGGCGGCCAAAGATGTGCACATCCGTCACTGGAGAGGACAACAGGCCCTGGTAGACATTGTCGGGAATCTCCGTCACCAGCAGATCATCGGCGTGCTTGGACAGGATGCGTGCCACATCCAAGGCAACATTGCCATTGCCAATGACGGCTATTTCCTTGGCGTTCAAAGGCCATTCACGGGGCACATCGGGGTGGCCGTCATACCAGGAGACAAAGTCGGCGCCGCCGTAGGAGCCGTCCAGTTCAATGCCGGGGATGTTCAAATCCGCGTCCTTGATGGCGCCGGTGGCGAAGATGACCGCGTCGTAGTGCTTTTGCAGGTCTTCAAGGTTGAGGTCCGTGCCGTAATTGACGTTGCCAAAGAAACGGATGTCACCGCGGTCCAGGACCTTGTACAGGGCGTTCACGATCCCCTTGATCCTGGGGTGGTCGGGGGCCACGCCGTAGCGGATCAGGCCGTAGGGTGCCGGGTAGCGGTCAAAGAGGTCAATGCTGACCACCAGACCGTCACGGACCTCGGCGCTCTTGGTCAACATGTCCGCCGCGTAGACGCCTGCCGGGCCGGAGCCAATGACGGCGATGCGCAGCGGGCGCTCCTGCGTGCCGGGCGCTGAAGAGTTTGAAGACACAGCTGTGCTCATTTCCTTGGGTTCAAAGGGCTTATGGATAATTCTAAGAGACGGAACTGACAGTTTCCCGCGTGCCGTAGTGGGCTGTGGCAAGTTCCGGCGGAGCGAGCGGGCTGACCCGCACCACGTCGCCAACAATGACGACGGCCGGGTTGCGCACCTGGGCCGTCCGGGCGAGTTCCACAATGGTGCCCAAGGTGCCGATGGTGACGCGTTGGTTCTTGGCATAGCCGTTCTCGATGATGGCCACCGGACATCCGCTGCCACGGCCGGCGGCGGCCAGAAGGGGCATGGACCGGTTGAGGGTCCCCACCCCCATCAGCAGCACAACCGTGTGATCACTGCCGTGGGGGATGTGCTCAAGTTCCTCATGGCCGCTGATCATGGTGAAGGCCTTCGCCACTCCGCGGTGTGTGACGGGGATCCCCGCCGCCGCCGGAACGCTCACGGCGCTGGTGACCCCCGGGACCACCTCGACGTCCACCCCGGCGTCGCGGCAGGCAATGGCTTCCTCCCCGCCCCGGCCCAGCACGAAGGGGTCGCCGCCTTTAAGCCGGACCACCCGTTTCCCGGCCAACGCTTCCCGGACCAGGATCGCGTTGATTTCAGTTTGCGGCACGGGATGGTGGCCGGGGGTTTTTCCCACTTCAATGACCGTGACGTTTTGGCCCAGGGTTTCCAGCAGACCGCGCGGTCCCAATCTGTCGGCCACCACCACGTCAGCCTCCGCCAAGAGCCTGCGGCCGCGCACTGTAATAAGGTCTTCAGCTCCCGGGCCGCCGCCAACAAGTGCCACGGAACCGCTGCGGCCCAGGCCCGATTCCCGGTGGGCAGGGCCGTGGGGGGTGCCCCGGTACCGGCGCAACGGCAGGTCACCGCTTTCCAGCGCCGCCGCGATGGCATTGCGCAGGGCGGCCGCACGCAAGGGGTCTCCCCCGGCATTGACCGCCACCATAATGTCCTCAACAGTGGCCACGGCGGGGGTCCAGGCAGCTGATTCCTGCGCGTCGGAATGGTTCACACACCAAATGCGCTGGGCCTGGGCATCGGCGGCCACCTGGGCATCAAGTTCCACATCCTGCGTTGCCGCCACCGCATACCAAACGCCGTCCATGTCCGAGCTCAGGTAGTTGCGGGCCCGCCACGTCAGCAGGCCGGCGTCGGCCAGCTCCCGTGCGGCGGCACTGAGGGTGGGGGCCACGAGGGTGAGCTGCGCACCGGCGTCGAGCAGGGCCTTGGCCCGCCGTGCAGCGACGGTCCCGCCGCCGGCAACGAGCACAGGGCGGCCCAGCAGCCGCAGCGAGGTGGGATAAAGGTCAGCAATAGCCATGAAACGACCCTAGATACCGGCGTTCCCGGCAGACAACAGCGCCGTTACACCCGTTCACGCAGCGTCACGTGGGGACATATTAACGGCGCTGCCTTGCCCCACATGTCAGGGGAAGCCCTACCGCGTGCTGCCGGCCAGGAGACCGCGGCCGCGCAAAAGACGCTTTTCCACGGGCGCAAACACTGCCAGTTCCACCAGGATCCCTACAAAAAGGATGATCAGGATGGCGGACATCACAATGCCCATGTCGGAGAGTTGCCGGCCCTGTTCCAGCAATGATCCCAGTCCGAAGCCCAAGGAGCCGCCCATGGCAATGATTTCCGCCGCCATGAGGGAGCGCCAGGAGAACGCCCAGCCTTGCTTCAACCCGCCCACATATCCCGGCAGGGCTGCCGGGAGCACCACATTGACAGCCATCTCCCAGCGCGAAGCGCCCAGAATGCGGCCCACCCGGCGGTGCTGGGGCGGTATTTGATCCACCCCGGCAATGAGCCCGTTAATGATGGAGGGGATGGCGCCCATGAACATGACAAAATACACGGTGGCGTCGGTGAGGCCGAACCAAATGATGGCTGCCGGCACCCACGCCACCGAGGGCAGCACCTGCAGTCCGGAGATCAGCGGACCGAAGGCCCGGCGCAGCACCCGCACCTGTGAAAGCAGCAGGCCCAGCGGGGTGCCCACCAGGATGCTGATGGTGAAGCCCACCAGGCCGCGCTGCAGCGAGGTCCAAATTGCTTCCTGTGTGGTGCCGTCCTGCCACAGCGCCCCCAGGGAATGCAGCACGTCCAAGGGACCGGGCACCAGGTCGCGGCGGCGCAGACCCAGTGAGACGTAGAACTGCCAAGCCAGCAGCAACACCACGAAAGCCGCCAGCGGAAGCAGAATGCGGGACCAGTCAAGGCGCCGGCGTATTTGCTGCTCGGACTGCAGGGAATCCAGCCCGGCTTCCAGCGAGCGCATCTCCTCCTCGGCGCTCTTGAGGATGGGGGAGGTTATTGTTTCAGGCATGCTTGCGGATCTCCTGACGCAGTCGGGCGGTGATGGTGGCGGTGAGCTGGCCCGCCGCGCCCGCATCACTGCGGTGCTCCTGGGACACCTGCCATTCGGCCACCACCTTGCCGGGCCGTGAGGACAGCAGCAGCACCCGTTGACCCAACCGCACGGCTTCGCGCACATTGTGGGTGACAAAAATGATGGTCCGGCCGGTTTCCTTCCAGACCCGTTCCAACTCGTTGTGGAGCAGGTCGCGCGTGATGGCATCGAGCGCGCCGAACGGTTCGTCCATCAGCAGCAGCGGGCGGTCCTGCGCCAGGGCGCGTGCCAGCGCCACGCGTTGGCGCATGCCCCCGGACAGTTCGTGCGGACGTTTGTTCACGGCATGGCCCAAATTCACCAAATCCAAAAGTTCCCCGGCGCGCGCCCTGCGTTCGGGGCGCCCCACACCGCGCAGCTTCAAGGCCAGTTCCACGTTTCCGCGGGCTGAAAGCCAGGGGAACAACGCCGAATCCTGGAACATGAACGCCGCCCCCTCCGCCGGCACCTCAAGGGCGCCGGCGGTGGGTGCATCCAGTCCGGAAATGATGTTCAGCAGCGTTGACTTTCCGCAGCCAGAGGCCCCCAGCAGGGCCACAAACTCACCTTGCTGGACAGTGGCGTTAATGTCTTCCAGCACGGGAGGTCCGCTGTCGAAGCTTTTACCCAGCTTTTCCAGCACAACGGCGGCACCCTTGGAACTTTCCGACATGCTCTAGTCCAGTCCGGCGGCGGCAACGCCTGGCTGGGACTGCTGTTCAAGCAGTGCGTTCAACGGTTTGAGGTCAAAGATTCCCGCCAGGTCCGCGTCCTGGCCCACCCCGGCGGTGACACCATCTTGGAGAAGTTTGGGGAAGGTCCGGGCCAGCGGGTCAACAGTGAAGCTGAGTTCACTTAGGGACCGCGCAATCACGGTGGCGGGCAGTTCCTTGCCCGCTGCGGACTTTAGGGCCGTGTTGACGGCGGCGGCCGCTTCGCCAGGGTGCTTGTCAAGCCAGTCAACAGCGGCCAGGTTGCCGGCCAACAAGGCTTCCACGGTCTCTGGATGGGCTTCGAGGAACTGCTTGTTGACTATTAAAATGGTGGTGGCGAACTCACCCTTTTCCCACAAATCCGCCTCATTGACCAGCACTTTGGCATCCGCCTCCAGCACCAGCCGCGAAGCCCACGGCTCCGGCAGCCATGCGCCGTCGAGCTTTCCTTCCTGGAACAACTTCAAGGTGCTGGCGTTTTCCGTGGGGTTGATGGCCACATCGCCGCCGCCGCTGGGTGTGGTGGCAAGGCCTGCACCTGCCAGCCAGGAACGCAGGGCCACGTCCTGGGTTCCGCCCAACTGTGGGGTGGCCAGGATTTTCCCGCGCAGCTGCTCTGCCGAATCAATGCCGTCGCGGACCACCAGCTGGGCGCCGCCGCTGGTGGACCCGGCAATGATGCGGATGGATTCGCCGCCACTTTTTACGTAGGAGTTGATGGCGGGATTGGGACCCAAATAGGCGGCATCAATGGCGCCGGCGTTAAGCGCCTCAATTGCTGAGGGACCGGCATTGAACACTTGGGTGGTCAACTTGGTTGCACCCAGTTTTTCAGCCAGAATGCCTTGTTCCACACCCACCAGCGCCGGGGCGTGGGTGACATTGGCAAAATAGCCAAGTTTCAGTTCAGCCGCGGGACCCGAAGCCACCGGCTGCGGCGAGGAGGCTGACTTGCCTGCTGTCACCGTGGCCACGGCGGCGCCGGCGCCAATCAACGCCACCACCGCTATGAGGGCGGCAATTTCGATGGCGCGCAGCTTGCGGCGCTTGTGCGTTCCGGCCGTGATGCGGGTGGTGTTCAGCGCCGGAGCTGAAGCAGTGGTGTTTTTATCGTCATGGGGACGGGTGCGGTGTTGCTCAGGCATGGGAAGTCCTTGGTGCGAAGGGATGGTGGGCTCAGCTGCTGAGCCGGCAACATCGCCGGGTGCGGATCCCGTGGGCTGCTGCCCCGACTATGGCTGTGCCAATTATTTGCATTCCCCAAGGCTAGGGACGCCATCGGGCCCGGCTCAATGCCGGCGACGTCCAAGGTCACCGGAGTTCATGCACCGTCACAATGGAGCAGTTAGCGACTTCTGGTAACTGCTGGGCGTGAACCCCAGAAAACGTTGGAAGTCATTGGCCAGGTGCGCCTGGTCGGCGTAGCCAAACTGCGTGGCCAAGGCTGCCAGTTCCAAACCCGGGTGGGTGCGGACCTGGTTGGCCGCTTCCTGCAGGCGGCGGCGGCGGATCAGCGCTGACGGGCTCAAGCCCACATATTTCACAGCCAGCCGTTGCAGCGTCCTGGTTGATACGGACAGCTGTTGCGCCACGTCAGCAATACGCACCAAATCCGGATTGTTGGAAATTGATTCGGCCATGGCATTGGCCAGCAAGGCCTCCTGGCCAACCTGGGGCACGCGCTCCAACAGCCAGGCGGCAAAAACCGCGGCAGCTTCCGCCCCCCGCGCAGTCGTTTCTTTTCCCATGACCTCAACCACGTGGGCAAGAAGATCGGGCGCATCGATCATCAGCCGTCCATCACGCAAATCCGCCGGCCTGCTGGTAAAGGAAGGAACGGCTGCCGGGCGCAGCAGGGCACCCACCGCCCAACCCTTTCCGGAAAGGTCTTGGTGTGAGGCCCGGGTGGTGGGTCCGGACAGCTCCACGCCATCGTGCTGCACCACAAGATTGCAGGCGGCGAAGGCAATAAGGTGCTGGCGGGAGGAACGTCCCGGCGCAATGTCCCACTCGGGAATCCAAAACCATGACACCAGATGGTGCACCTGCGGGGGCGCTGGAAAGCGCCCAAAGCTGGGAAGCCTGGTGGGGTAAAGAATGCCCTTGAAACTGCTGTCCACCGACCCAGTCTATGGTTGTGGCTGTCGCGAATCTACAAGCCTTCCCAAGCCGCAGCAGGGTAACTTGGCTGACATGAATACGTCATCCCAGACCTCCAGCACCCCTGCCGCCCACGGCCAATTCACCGACAACGGCATTCCCCATGGGTTTACCAGCCTGACCCCGTTTCTTGCCATTCCCCGCGCGGCGGAAGCCATTGAGTTTTACCACAGGGTTTTTGGCGCACGCACTGTGGGCATCACCGAGTTCAATGCGGTGGTGGTGCATGCGGAGTTGGACTTTGGCCAAGGCAGGTTGCAGCTGGGTGAACCGAACCCCGACTACCACCTGGTTCAAGCACCTGCAGCTGACGATGACTGTTACTCCATGGGCCTGTACTGCCCCGATGTGGACGCCACGCTGGAACGGGCCGTCGCCTGCGGGGCCACCATCCGGGAGGCCGCCAGCAATTTTGTTTCCGGCGACCGTTTTGCCAGCATTCGGGACCCCTTCGGTGTGCGTTGGTCGATTATGACGCGTGTGGAAGACCTGTCCGAAGAAGAAAGCGGCGCCCGCGTGGCGGAATGGGCCGCCACGCAGGGCTGATGCCGCCTAGGCGGGCCCTGCGTTCTCCGGCGCCTCATCGCTGCGGAGCCGGCGCAGCCGCGAGCGCAGTTTCAGTTCGCGGTTGCGGTCGCTGCCCACGGCTTTGGTGGCAGCGACATGGGATTCGCCAAAGGTCTGCAGCAAAAGATCGTCGGCAACACGCACCTGCCCGGGATTGAAACGGTATTCCATCAATTGGGCCAGGCGCTGCGGATCGAAGGAGTTCAGCCAATCCTCCGCGGCGGCCACGGTGTCAATGCCGTTGGCGGCCAACACCTGCACCATCCAGTCGTACTGGTTTTCCTTGCTGTTGCGGTACGTGGGGAAGGCCCGGGTCAACACACTTTGCAGGGACCCGGCGTCGAGCATTTTCGCCTCCGGCACCTCCAGGGCACCCTCCGCCTGCAGCCGCTTGAGGGTGTCGGCAATGTTCACAAACTGTTGGTCGGCCAATTCAATGAGGGTGGACGCCATGGTGAACGCGCGGCTGATTTCGGCATTGTCACCGCTGGGGCCCTTGAAGCGGATGTCGTGTTCAAACTCCGCCCACGCGTGTTGAAGAATGGTGCGGATTTGCACCTCAAAACGACGTCCGGCAAAGTGCGCGCAGTTAAGGGGCGCCTTTTCAAAAGGAACCTGCAGGGTCAAATGGCGCCCGGCGTAGCCAATGCCGCCGTTCTTGCGCATGATGGCCGTCTTGTCCTCATCATCGAGGCAGGTGAACTGGCTGCTCAGGGCAATGGCCACCGCCTCGATGTCCGACTCCACGAACAAAATGACCCGCACGCCAATGAGGTCATCAAGCTTTTCCAGCCCGCCCGGATACTTCAGCCGCCCCAGGCGGTCCCGGCGGGACATCTTCTCCGCCGCGGACGCCGGGGACTTGACCCGGAATTGCACATCGTGATGGTTCAGGCCGTCATCATGCAGCCGCCCCACAATGGCGTTGCGGATGGCTTGCGCAGCCTCCGTCAAAAGCTGCTCCTGGAAAAGGGGGTGTTCGATGGTGCTGTCCGCATCTTCCACGGCAAAAATTTCGATGACGACCCCACCCCTTTGATCCTGCCACGGCAACCCTGCCTTACCCTTGATTCTCCCAGCTTTGCCTCGCTTGTCCAGCTCATTGGCGCGGCCGGATCCAAGGGGGTGAAATCCAGTCGCTGCCCACCCTGAAGAGCGACGCCGGCGCACCCACAGCCTGCACCTTGCCCCCTGTGGAGGTCAGGAAGGGGCGCATTTTGCGGGTGAAGTTCCCGGCCGGCAGCTCCACCTGCCACACGGCGGTGTAGACGTCACGGAGCGCTGAGAGGGTGAATTCCGCAGGCAGCAGCCGGGTGGCCAGGGTGCTGTATTCCATTTTTCCAGCCAGCCTTTCCAGCCCGGCAGCCACAATGCCGCCGTGGTCGAAGGCCAGGCCGGCGGTGTCCACGGCATGCACCGGCCGCCAGTGCGCCGCGGCCGCGTCGGTGCCCGCCTGCAGGGGCGGCAGGCTGGCGCCATCACCGCCGAACAGCACCAAATGCGCCACGGAAACCACCCGCATGCGGGGGTCGCGGTCAGGGTCGCTGAAAGTGGACAGCTGCTCCACAAAAACGCGGTGTTCGGCCAAATCCAGCCCCATTTCCTCCGCCAGTTCCCGCCGCGCAGCCTCCAGTGCGTTTTCCTGCGGCCCCACAAAACCTCCCGGGAGCGCCAAGGTGCCCAGGAACGGCTGCGCGCCGCGTTCCACCAGCGCCACATGGAGCCTTTTTTGGGCCACGGCAAACACCACCAGGTCCACCGTCAGGGCAACGGGCGGGAATTCAGCGGGGTCATAGGCGGCTAGGAAGTCCACTTCCGTGCCGTGGTTCATGCCGTCGCCAAGACTGTCCGCCCGGCCCAGGCCGGTGAGGTGAAGGTGCCTTGCTGGGTGAGCATGGCGTCGATCACCGCGGTGGCGGTGGCGAGGCGGCGCTCGCGGCTGCCGGTGGCCAGGATCCAGGAGTGTCCCGCCTCGGTCAGCGTCTCCTTGAACCACTCGGTCATTTCAGGGCGGCGGTGTTCGCCTTCGCGCCAGCCGTCGTCCTCGAATTCCACGCCCTGGCAGTCTGTGAGCAAATAAATGTCACGCCGCGGCAAACCGGCGGCCGCAGCGTACGACCCATAGCTGCCATCACCGAGGTAGTAGCGCTCCCACAGGGTGGTGGCGAGCGCGTCGGTGTCGGCAATGACCAGCGGAGCGGCCTCCGCAGCGGCCTCTTCAAGCGCGCTTTGGCGTTCGGCAATGACGCCGAAGTCGGCAGCCGTCCAGACAAGCTGCTCCACCGTGGCCTCCGGCCGGCTCTGTTGAAGTTCCGCGAGCTTTTCATAAGTGTAGTGGCGGCCATGCTCGGGGACGCTGGCGAGGGCTGGGAACTGCTGGCGGTAGTGCGCGGCAAGGGCCTCGCTCAAGGTGGTGGTGCCGGTTGATTCCGCGCCCACCACTATGACCCGCACAGCCATACCCCGGCGGGCCGCCGGCAGGATCTGCTTCCAGTTGCCGGCCAGGTCCTCGCGGCACGCGGTTCCGCTGATGGGCCGGGTGCTCCGTTGCGGATCGACGCAGACGTGAACGGCATTGAAGGCCGCGGCCAGCCGGGCGCCGTAGTCTTCCGAGCTGTAGACGGCGTCAATGGCCTCCACGCCGCGGATCTTCAGTGCCCAGCGCATGTTGTCCACCTGGGCGGTCCAGACCTCGTCGCTGGCATAGTCCACCGGGCAGTCGTTGCGCACGGGCACCACGGTGACGTTGGCGCCGGCGAACTCTTCAGCCAGCCAACGGGCCCGTTCAGCCACGGCGATTGATTCAAAGCGGCTGCCCTGTACCAGAACCCAGAGGTGCCCGGCCTGCGCCGCGGCCGTTTCAATCAAGTGCCGGTGACCGGTGTGCGGTGGATAAAACTTGCCAATGACCAATGCTGTGGCGTGCATGGCTAGACTCCTGCCAGTTCGGGGACGGGTTTGCTTGTTGCGCGCAGGCGGTTCCAGCCCACCAGGCCGTAGATGCACAGGGCCAGGAATCCAATGTAAAGGATTCCGGTGAGCGCCAGGCCGCGGCTGAAGTAGAGCGGGACCGAGACCAGGTCAATGGCAATCCACACGTACCAGTGGGCGAAGATCTTCTTGGCCTGGGCATAGGTGGCCACCAGCGAGGCGGCCAAAACAAAGGCGTCCGGGATGGGAACCTGCGAATCCGTGCCTGCGTGCAGCAGCCAGGCCACGGCGGCGGTGCCCAGCATAACGGCGGCCACTGCCCCGAACGCCTCGGTGCGGCTGGCGTCGCGGATGGGCAGGTCATTGCTGCCCGTGGTGCCGCTGGCGCCCCGGCTCCACTTGATCCAGCCGTAGACGGCAATGGCCGCGAAAATGAGCTGCAGAACTGTTTCCCCGTAAAGACCCGCCCCTAGGAAGAGGATCACAAAGGCAATGTTGTTGGCAATTCCCACGGGCCAGTTCCAGATCTTCTGGCGGGCCACACCCCAGACGCAAGCAGCGCCCGTCACGAAGCCAATCACCTCGACCCAGCTGACGGTATTGCCTATGAGCGTAAAAGCAGTGGTGCCGAGCCAGTCAACGATGAAGTTCATGGCGCTCTCCCTTGGGATGTTTATTATCAACTTGATAATAACAATAGCACGGGTTGCGGCCATGGCGTCACGTCAGGCAGGCCCTGCCGCGGCCGGCCGACCCCACAGCCGAGAATGTCCGACCCCTTCGCCACACTGATTTCAATCAAGGAATACACCCGGCATCCACCCAAGGGAGAAACTGCATGTGGGGAACATATATGGACAGCACTGAAGTGGACGTCGAAGAATTGGCTCCGGAGTTGCTGCGGGCATGGCTGGGCAAATCACCTGCCATTGGACTCATGGATTATTTATGGAATGGGTACCTGAACGGCCGCGAAGTGGCCGGTGACGAGCTGGGCGGCGCTGAAGATGCACTGAGTTTTCTGGCCATTGCAAAGGTATGCGCAGGCGCATTGGAGATTGCGGCCGATCAAAACACCCTTGACGCCTGGGACTGGGTGGAGGCCGGAGCTGAGCTTGTGCACCCTTTTATTCTGGGATATCTGCTGGCCTCGCGGGATGAAGCCGTGGATTTTGAAGACAGTCATGGCTTCCACCTGTCCACCCTCATTGACAGCTACCAAGGGCAGACGCTGGATGAACTGGCGAAAAGGGTGACCGAGTCGGACTTTTTCATTGCCATTTGGTCGGCACATTTGGGCATTGAACATTTCCCTCCCAGGGCCGAAGACATGGCTGATCATGGCTTCCATCTGGATGAACTGAAATGGGGGCAGGGACCACTGCTGGAGCACGTGGGCAATCTCTGGCCCCGCACCTTCCACGCGCCGGCTGCCGACACTTTGTTTTAGGAAAGGTTCTGCATCCTTTGGGCCCCGGCTTCATTGAAACACCGGTCCCTGGCGCCACGGACCGGGAATTGTTGTTCTCCACCACGCCATGGCCCGCTGGGGCCGCCCGGACGACGTCGCGGCAGTGATCTTGTTTGCTGCCAGCGACGATGCCGCATTCATGACAGGTTCGGAACTGGGGGGCGGCAGCGGCCACACTGCCCGCTGACAACCGGAACGCTTGATTGGCCAGTCAAAAACCTGCCGAAAGCAAGCTTCCGGCAGGTTTTTTGGTGTGCCCAGCAGTGCCTAGGAGTGCCCCAGCTCAGCCTCCTGCTCGGCGGTGAACGCCTCGGGGCCCTGCTCGGCCGCTTGGGGATCCATCCACATGATGCTGAACCAGTTCCCGTCGGGATCCTCGAAGTCGCGGGAGTACATGAAGTCCATCTCCATTGCCGGGCGGGGTTCCTTGCCGCCGGCGGCCAAGGCCTTCTCCAGCAGCTCATCAACGGCTTGCCGGCTTTCACGGCTCAACGCCGTCTGTACCTGCAGCTGTTCCGCCGGGTCCATGATGGGCTTGTCGGTGAATGTGGCAAAGAAGTCATACGTCAGCATCATCAGGTACACATTTTCATCAATGACCACACAGGCTGCGTTTTGGTCAGTGAAATAGGGATTGACGTGCCAGCCCAGGCTTTCAAAGAAGGCCTTTGAGCGGTCCAAATCCTTGGTGGGAAGATTGACGAACACGGAAGTGGACATGGGCTGACTCCTTGATGAAGCAATGTGAGCGGGGCTCCCATGCTTGCGGACGCCCAGCCAGGGTGTCAATGGTTTTCCGCGGATTAGATGCTGTAACGCTCCTCCTCGTGATCCCCCGGGTGGTCCTTGATCAGCCCGGCGGCGAGGGTGTTGCCGTCCTGGGGGTCAATGACCAGGAATGCGCCCGTGCGGCGGTGCAGCGCATACGTCTCCAGGGGCAGTGCCGAGGCCAGTCGGATTTGCGCGGTGCCAATGTCGTTTAGTTCCAGTCCGGACGCGCCCTGGTAGCTGAAGGACTCCAGTTCCAGCTTCCCGGTCACCGCCCGGACCAGCCCCTGCACCGTCTTGCTGCCGTGCTTGATCAGCACCTTGGCACCCTCGCGCAGCGGCTTGGTGGACAACCAGCACAGCTGTGCATACAGATCCTGGCTGACCTCCCCAAAGGTGCCGGTGGCGGCAATGACGTCACCGCGGGCAATGTCAATCTCCTGATCCAGGCGCAGTGAGACCGACTGCGGTGCAACCGCGCGGTTCAAGGCGCGGCCGGCAAAATCAATGCCCGTCACGGTGGCCGTGCGCCCGGAGGGAAGCACTGTCACCGCATCCCCCACCGAGACTGAACCCGAGGCCAGCTGCCCGGCGTAGGCGCGGTAGTCACGGAAGGAGGCCCCGGCGTCGTCTGCGGCGGCCAGCCCGGGCGCCAGCGCACCCTGCGGCCGGATCACCAACTGTACCGGGAAGCGGAAGGGCTCCAGTCCACGCTCCAGCTCATCGGTGGTGGGCAGCGTTTCCAACAGCTCCAGCAGGCTGGCGCCGGTGTACCAGGGCGTGTGGGTGGAAGGCTCCACCACGTTGTCGCCCTCCAGCGCGGACACGGGAATGACCACCACGTCCCCCAGCCCGATCCCCTGCGCCACAGCCTGCACATCGGTTTCAATGCGGCGGAAGACGTCCTCGCTGAAATCCACCAGGTCAATCTTGTTCACCGCCACCAGCACGTTGGGCACGCGCAGCAGCCGCAGCACCGACAAGTGCCGCCGGGTCTGTTCCAGCACGCCCTTGCGGGCGTCAATGAGCACCACCACGGCATCGGCGGTGGATGCACCCGTCACAGTGTTCTTGGTGTACTGGATGTGTCCGGGGCAATCGGCCAGGATGAAGCTGCGGCGGGCGGTGGCAAAATACCTGTAGGCCACGTCAATGGTGATGCCCTGTTCACGCTCGGCCCGCAGCCCGTCGGTCAGCAGCGCCAGGTCAATTTTCTGCGTGCTGCCGCCCCCACCGCCAAAGCCACGGTCCGCGGAGGTGCGGGTGACGGCGTCGAGCGTGTCGGCCAAAATGGCCTTGGAATCGTGAAGGAGGCGGCCCACCAGGGTGGACTTTCCATCATCGACGGAACCCGCGGTGGCGAAGCGGAACAACGTGCCCTCGGACAGTGCGGGCGTTTCGAACAAGGTGCTGGTGGATGTGCTCATTAGAAATAGCCGTCCTTCTTGCGGTCTTCCATGGCAGCCTCGGAGATCCGGTCATCGGCCCGGGTGGCACCACGTTCGGTCAGGGTTGAGGCGGCAACTTCACGCACCACGTCGTGGACCGTGGCGGCATCGGAGGCCACGGCGCCGGTGCAGGACATGTCCCCCACCGTGCGGTAGCGCACTTGTTTGAGAACCACTTCCTCATCGGGGCGCGGCCGGGACACCTCCCCCACGGCACGCCACATGCCGTCGCGCTCAAAGACCTCCCGCTGGTGGGCGTAGTACAGGCCCGGCAAGGCAATGTCCTCGCGGGCAATGTAACGCCACACATCCAGCTCGGTCCAGTTGCTGATGGGGAAGGCCCGCACATGCTGGCCCACCGTGTGGCGGCCGTTGTACAGGTTCCACAGTTCGGGGCGCTGGTTGCGCGGGTCCCACTGGCCAAACTCGTCACGCAGGGACAGGATGCGTTCCTTGGCGCGTGCCTTGTCCTCGTCACGGCGGCCGCCGCCAAAGACGGCGTCGAACTTGTTGCTGGCAATGGCCGCCAGCAGCGGCACCGTCTGCAGCGGATTGCGGGTGCCGTCGGCGCGTTCGGCCAGCTCACCGGAATCAATGAACTCCTGCACGGAGCCCACTTCCAGGCGCAGGCCCAAACGCGCCACCGTCTCATCACGGAACTCAATGACCTCAGGGAAATTGTGGCCGGTGTCCACATGCAGCACGGGGAAGGGGACCTTGCCCGGCCAAAACGCCTTGGTGGCCAGGTGCAGCATCACCACTGAATCCTTGCCGCCGGAGAACAGCAGCGCGGGGCGCTCAAATTCAGCCACCACCTCACGGATGATGTGGATGGCTTCAGACTCGAGCAGGTCCAGCGACACCAGCTGCTCAAACTCGGAATCCGGGGTGTCCAGGACAGTGGTTTCATCCACGTGGGTGCTCATAGGTGTAATCCGCATTCTGTTTTGGAGGTTCCGGCCCAGCGTCCGCTTCTGGGATCGGCGCCGGGGGCCACTTTTTTGGTGCAGGGCGCGCAGCCAATGGACGGATAGCCCTGGCTGAGCAACGGGTTCATGGGCAGGAGCTGATCTTCGGAATAAGCCACGATCTGCCCGTAGCTCCAGGTGGCCACGGGATTGACCTTGACCAGCTTGTTCTTTTCATCCCAGACCACCAGGGGGGTGTTGGTGCGGGTGGGTGCCTCATCGCGGCGCACACCGGTAAACCACAGCTCGTAGCCGGCAAGGGCGCGGCTCAGCGGCTCCACCTTGCGCAAAGCACAGCACTGCCCGGGGTCACGGCCAAAAAGATCACGGCCCAACAGCGCATCCTGCTCCGCCACGGTGTGCACCGGCATCACGTCCACAATATTGACGCGCAGGTTCTCCGCCACCTCATTGCGGGTGGCATGGGTTTGCGGGAAATGGTAGCCCGTGTCCAAAAACAACACGTCCACACCGGGCAGCTGATCGGCCACGAGGGCAGGCAGCACGGCGTCAGCCATGGAACAGGCGACGGCGGTGGCCCCGGTGGCGAAATTGCGTGCCACCCAGGCAATGACCTCCTGCGCGGACGCGTCCCAAGCCAGTTCCGCCGCGCCGGACTCCGCCAGTGCCTGCAGTTCGGCATGAGGGCGCAGCGCCGTACCCGGCCGCGCGCCGGACGGGGACTGATCCGCGGGTGCACCCGGCAACTGGGGCAGCTGTGTCATTTGAGCAGCTCCTCATCGGCGCGGTGGGCGAACTCGGCGAAGGTTTCCCCTTCGGTGCGGGCGCCCACGTAGTGGCGCACCACCCGCTCCACATAGTCGGGCAGTTCGGCGGCCGTGACCTTCAAACCCCGGATGGTGCGGCCCAACCCCGCCTCCACCCGGTTGTCCGTGGCCAGGCCGCCACCGAGGTGGACTTGGAAGCCCGGGGCGGTGCCGCCGTCGTCGGTGGGAAGCATCATGCCCTTGAGGCCAATGTCCGCGGTCTGAATGCGTGCGCAGGAGTTGGGGCAGCCATTGATGTTCAACGCAATGGACTGATTTAGCACACCCGTGTCAACCAGGTCGGCAAGCCTGGTTTCCAGGCTGGCAATGGCGGTGGCGGCAGTGTCCTTGGTGTTCACCAGCGCCAGCTTGCAGTATTCAATCCCGGTGCAGGCAATGGTGGAACGGCGGAACAACGACGGCCGGGCAGACAACCCCAAGCCGTCCAAAACCTCAATGAGAGGCTCCACCTGGTCCTGGGGCACATCCAAAATCACCAGCTTCTGATGCGGGGTGGTGCGCAGCCGGAACGAGCCGTGGGCCTCCAGGGCATCCGCCAGGGCAGTCAGGATCGATCCCGAAACCCGGCCCACCGTGGGGGTGACGCCAATGAAGAACCGGCCGTCCTTTTGTTCATGAACACCAATGTGGTCGCCCGGGGAGGTGGGCTTGGGCGCCGCGTTGCCATCGGGAAGCTTGTGGCCGAGGTATTCGTCCTCCAGGATTTGGCGGAACTTGGCCGGACCCCAGTCGGCCAGCAGGAACTTCAGCCTGGCCTTGGTGCGCATGCGCCGGTAGCCGTAGTCACGGAAAATGCTGGTCACCCCCAACCAGACCTCGGCGGCTGTCTCCGGGGAGACAAAGACGCCAAGCCGTTCGGCCAGCCGCGGGTTGGTGGACAGCCCGCCTCCCACCCAGAGGTCGTAGCCGGCCCCCAGCTCGGGGTGGACCACACCCACCAGGGCAAAGTCATTGATTTCATGCACCACGTCCTGGGAGGGGTGGCCGGTGATGGCTGTCTTGTACTTGCGCGGCAGGTTCGCAAAATCCGGATTGCCAATGAAGCGTTCACTTAGTTCACGGATCAGCGCAGTGGGATCAATGATCTCGTCCTTGGCGATCCCTGCCACCGGTGAACCCAGAATGACCCGCGGCACATCGCCGCAGGCCTCGGTGGTGGAAAGGCCGGCCGCTTCCAGCCGCTTCCAGATTTCCGGTACGTCCTCCACCCGCACCCAGTGGAGCTGGACGTTCTGCCGGTCGGTGAGATCGGCCGTGTCTCGGCCAAAATCAGTGGAGATGGAGCCAATGACACGCAGTTGCCCGGTGGTCAGGGCACCGCCGTCAATGCGGACCCGGAGCATGAAGTACTTGTCCTCCAGCTCATGGGGTTCCAGCGTGGCCGTCTTGCCGCCGTCGATCCCCTGCTTGCGCTGGGTGTAGAGCCCCCACCAGCGGAAGCGGCCATGCAGATCGGTTTTGTCAATGCTGTCGAAGCCGCCTGCAGCATAAATGGTCTCAATGCGCTCCCGCACGCTGAGTCCGCCATCTTCCTGTTTCCAGATTTCATTGGCGTTCAGCGGCGTGGTGCCGTCAACCTTCCACTGCCCGTGCGGCTTGGCTGCGGGACGGGCGCGCACCGGGCGGACCGCTTTTGCCCCGCTGGCTGTGCCAGCCTCGGAGGCGGGCGTGGATGTCTCGGCGTTCGCCCCGGCTAGAGCTGTGTGTGTCATGCAGACGAGCGTAGGTTGTGCCGGCGCAGCGGCCAATCACCGCTGCAACGCAACGCAACGGTGGGCAACAATTCGTCACACCCGCCATCGGCGGCCTAAATGTGCATGGTGGCTGGTGCCGCTACGCAGTTGCTCCACGGGAAATTGCCGCATCGAAGTGTTCCAAGGCAAGCTGGGCCAACAGCGTGGAGGGCAGCAGGGGTGGTGCGACCAGATCCGCACCGGCAGCTGACAATTGTTGGTGGAAGAATCCCGGCGCCAGTAAATAGGACGCAATGGCCACGCCGGCTGCGCCCTCATCCCGCAGTTGCTTTACGGCCTCCGGCACCAGCGGATGTGCGCTCGCGCCGTAGGCGGCGAGGATGCGCTGGGGCCGGAGCACGGCCAAGTGTGCGGCAAGCACTTCAATGTGTTCGGCCGCCTCCGGCCGGGAGGAACCGGCAGCAGCCAAGACAATGCCCCAATCGGCCGGCAGCTCCCCCAGACGGTCGTCAAGGAGCTTGGCCAGCCGCGGATCCGGACCCAGCGGCGCGGCGGCCAAGGTGCTGGGGCGGGACGCCACGGCGTCGGCAATGTCCACCTGCACGTGGAAACCCACCGTCAGCAGCAGCGGCACCACCACGGCCCGGACCCCCGGTGCCACGCCCGCCACAACGTCCGGCAGCGCGGGCTCCTGCACGTCCACATACGCCTCCAGCACTTCCAACCCCGGGCGCAAGGCGGCAATGTCAGCCCGCAACTGCGTGATGCGGGCTTGGCCCTCGGTATTTCCCGTGCCGTGGGCACAGGCAATCATGAGCGTTGGAGATTCCATGGACCAACCTTTCCGCAGTGTTGTTGCAAGTCAATGTACGGTACCGCGCCGCGGGCCCACGAAGCTGTGCACCACCCGCTTCTTATTTAAGCGCGTTCCGGGCCGGGCCCGTGCTGGGCACGGGCATCCCGGCCGGGCCCGTTTTCCGCTTTAGCCGCGCAGCACCGAGAATATGGCCATGACCTTTGATGTAGCCATGTTCCTTGACCTTCTGGGTGTCTTCTTCTTTGCCGTGTCCGGAAGCCTCCTGGCGGCCCGCCGGGGCTTTGACATTGTGGGCTCGGTGCTCCTGGCCTGCATGGTGGGTTTGGGCGGCGGGGTGGTGCGGGACATTGTCATCAACCAGGGCCCGCCCGCGGCGTTCTCCAATCAGCTCTATCTCATCCCGCCGCTGCTTGCCGCAACGCTGGTCTACTTCACGCTTAAAAACGTCCAGCGCAGCGGACGCCTGCTGGATTTGTTCGACGCCGGCGGCTTGGCCCTGTTTTGCGTCACCGGCACGGTGAAGGCGCTGGAGGCGGGCATGAACCCGGTGGCTGCCTGCCTGCTGGGTGTCACCACCGCAGTGGGCGGCGGGATTCTGCGCGACATCACCGCCAATGACGTGCCCAAGGTGTTTGACCCGAAGGATCTGTACGCCATTCCGGCCTTTGCCGGTGGGGCGCTGGCGGCAATCCTGTGGCAGCTGGGGTGGCTTGGCCTCGGCACCGGAACCGTCGCCGCCACGGTGGTTTTTGCTTTGCGCGTGCTCAGCCTTCGCTTCGGCTGGCATGCCCCGCTGGCCACCCGTGGCGGGGAGCCGCAGCCGCTTGGACGCGGCTAGAATTGGACGCAAGTGTTTTAGTGCAGCTTGCCAAATGGTGGAGAATTAAATGTCTGACATGTTTTTGGAAAAATTCCGCGGCTTGGTGCCTCTGTACCTTGAGGAGCCGTGGCAGGAAGCTGACGGAATTGCCCTTTCGGACCTGGATGCCATCTTTGCCGAGCTGCGCCTCACGGTGCCATTGGCGCTGCGCGAATTCCTGCATGCCTTGGGCAATTGTGAAGAGCTCATGGAGGCCTACTACTACTTTTGGGACCCGGAGGAGCTGGAAGTTGAAGACGGCTACCTGTTGTTCCTGGAGGACGAGGACGAGGCCTACACCTGGGGCATGTTGGCGGACCAGGCCGACGTTCCGGACCCCATTGTGTGGCGCCGGAACAATGCCACGGGTGAATGGGTCAATGAAGAAGGCACCTTCAGCGAGTTTGTCTTTGACATGCTCGATTGGGTCTTTACCGACGAGGACTAATCCTGCGGCAAAGCTCTGGGATTTCCCCGGCACGGGATGTACGGTGGCGGTATGGACGCACAGGAGCCTTCAAACGTTTTAAATCCGTCCCCGGCCGACGTGGTCAGCCTGGTGGAGCAGCTGGCGGAGGGCATGTGGCCCCGCTCGGACGCCGACCGCAAGACTTGGTTTGCCCGCCTGGGCTTTGTGTCAGGTGCCAGCTGGGACGATCCGGCCACCGGGCCCGCAGTGGCCCACTATGCCCTGCGCACACCGCTGGCCAGCGGGGAAATATCCTCGTCCTGGACCTCCCACGGCGGCCGCTTTTTGGGCGTCAACTTACAGCTGTACTCCTCCATGGACATTGACAACCCCTCCACCCGGGAAGGGTTCGACGCGATCCGGGAGGGCTTGGCGGCTCGCTACGGCGACGGCGCCAACCCGTGGCGGGACCCGGTGGTGCAGGCCAGCACCTGGCACGTCAACGGCCGCCGGATAGTGATCCGCTTCTTCAATCTCCAGCACAGTGGTGTCATGGTCAGTGTCGAGGACGCCGGCCTGGCCACAGCTTCAGAAGCCGAGGCCCGACGCCGGCATGCCGCCGGGCAGTGGAACACCGACAGTCCCGCTACACTTCGCGGCTGACCACTGCTTCGGCAAAACTGGCCAAGGCGGTTTTCACCATGCCCTCGGGCAACGGGGCCAGCGCGGCAATGGCGGCATCGGACCAGTGACGTGCCACGGCCCAGGATTCTGCCGTCACAGCATGCTCACGCAGTGCCTTGACCGCGGCGGCGAGCTCGTCGTCGCCGCTAAGGTCACCGTCCACCAGCGTCAAGGCGGAGACGGCGGAGGCATCGCCGGCGGCCGCAGCCTTGCGCAGCAGCAGCACAGGCAGGGTGGGCACGCCTTCACGCAGATCCGTCCCCGGTGACTTCCCCGAAACCTGCTTCAACCCGGTGACGTCAATGACGTCGTCGGCCAGCTGGAAGGCGACACCCACCTTTTCGCCGTATTCCAACAAAATGTTCTGGCCCTCTTCGGAGACGCCGCCAAAAATGGCGCCCAACTGTCCCGATGCCGCCACCAGGGACCCTGTCTTGTCTGCAATGACTGACAGGTAGTGCTCAATGGGGTCCTCGTCCCCGCGCGGGCCGACTGTTTCATGCAGTTGACCCAGGCACAGGCGTTCAAAGGTGCGGGCCTGGATTTCCAGGGCCCGGCCGCCCAGCTGCGAGACCAAAATGGAGGCGCGGGCAAAGAGCAGGTCGCCGGTGAGGATGGCCACGGTGTTGCCCCACACCTCATGGGCGGTGGGGGCGCCGCGGCGGAACGGCGCGGAGTCCATGACGTCGTCGTGGTACAGGGTGGCCAGGTGTGTCAGTTCCACCACCACGGCGGCCTGCACCACTTCATCGCAGTGCGGGTTTCCCAGGTTGGCGGCCAGCAGCGCCAAGAGCGGGCGGATCCGCTTGCCACCGGCTTCCACCAGGTGACGGCTGGTGGCATCGGCCAGAGGATCGGAGTGGGCAATGGCCTCACGGAGCACTTTTTCCACTTTGGCCAGACTCATGGAGATGGAGGGCCCCAGTTCGGGATCCTCCGCCACGGCAGTGAATCCGGGCGGCAGCTGCAACCCCGTGGCAATGGACATGGTGCTGGGTGCGGGATCAACGGGTTCGGGGCGTCCTTGCCCTGCGTGGGTCCAGCTGTGGTTCGCGGAAGTAGTCACTGCTTAACACTAACTATTGGTAGGGATTGTTGCTTGGGGGTGCCGGCGCGGTCTTGGTTGCTGGTGGCTGGCACCAGCTTCTCCAGTAGATGAATCACTCTATCCTCAAAACCACGCTCGCCCGGGTCGGTGAGGTTCGCCATGAGCCGCACCACAAAGCGCATCAGCACCGGCACCGGCATGCCCGTGCGAAGCGCCAGTTTCATAATGCGCGGGTTGCCAATCAGGGAGGCAAAAACCCGCCCCAGGGTGAAGTGGCTGCCCCATTGTTCACGCACGAAGCCGGAATAGCCGGCCAATGCGTGGTTGGCCGCCAGACGCGAGTTGGTCCCTGCAGCCCGGACAATGAACTCGGCGGCGAAGCGGGCCGATTCCATAGCGTAGGAAATGCCTTCACCGTTGAACGGGCTCACCATGCCCCCGGAATCCCCCAGCAGCATGAGCCCGGGGGAATAGTGCGGAGTCCGGTTGAAGCCCATGGGCAGCGCCGCACCCCGGATGGGGCCCACCTGGTTCTCCGGGTTGAAACCCCATTCCGCCGGCATGCCGGCAGTCCAGTCCCGCAAAACCTGACGGTAGTCGAGCTTGCCGAACTCCTTGGAGGAATTCAAAATGCCCAGGCCCACATTGGCCGTGCCGTCACCGACCCCAAACACCCAGCCGTAGCCGGGCAGCGTTTTCCCACTGGGGGAGGACAGCTCCAGCCATCCCTCCATCCAGTCCTCGGTGTGGCGCGGAGAGGTGAAATAGGTGCGGTAGGCCACCCCCAAGGGACGGTCGTCACGTTTTTCGTGGCCCAGCGAGAGCGCGGTGCGGCTGGAGTTGCCGTCGGCGGCCAGCACCACGTCGGCGTAAAAATCCTGGGTCTCGCCGGTCTTGCGGCCCGTTTCATCCAGCAGCGACGCCGTGGCGCCCACCACAGTGCCGGCGTCGTCGGTGATGGCGCCGGTGACCGAACGGCCTTCCAAAATGGTGGCTCCAGCGGCGCGGGCATGCATGGCGAGGGATTCGTCAAAGCCCAGGCGCGTGCGGATCAGGCCATAGTTCGGGAAGTTGTCCAGCTCCGGCCAAGGCAGTTCAACGGTGCGGCCGCCGGCAATCAGGCGCAGGCCCTTGTTCCGGCGCCACCCCTCGGCGGGGTCGTGCGGCAGGCCCAGCAGCTGCATCTCGCGCACGGCCCGCGGTGTCAGTCCGTCACCGCAGACCTTTTCACGCGGGAAGCGTGTCTTTTCCAGAACTGTCACGTCGATCCCGGCGTTGGCCAAATGCCAGGCCGCGGTGGACCCTGCGGGGCCGGCACCTACAACAAGTACCTTCACGGTGGGTGGGGTTCCTTTAGTTGGCTAAGAATGGTCAGGCAGGCATGAAAGCTGCCAAAAGGGTGCGGTCCCGCTAGCTTGCGGCGGCTTTGGTGGCGCGGTGGACTGCCACAATCCCGCCAGTCAAATTCCGGTAGGCCACCGTCTCCCACCCGGATTCGCTGAGCCAGGCGGACAGCTGCTCTTGGTTGGGCCAGGCGCGGATTGATTCCGCCAGGTACACGTAGGCTGCCGGGTTCGAGGCCACCTTGGTTGCAATGGAGGGCAGGGCGCGCATGAGGTACTCGGTGTAGACGGTTCGGAACAGCGTCAACGTGGGGTGGGAAAATTCCGCCACCACCAGCTTGCCGCCGGGCTTGGTCACACGCAGCATTTCACGCAGGGCCTTTTTGGGGTCAATGACATTGCGCAGGCCAAAGGAAATGGTGGTGGCGTCAAAGGAATCATCGGCAAAGGGCAGGTTGGTGGCGTCACCGGCCACAAAATCAATGTCGGGGCGGCGGCGCTTGCCCACTTTCAGCATGCCCACGGAGAAGTCGCAGGCCACCACATCAACACCGGCGTCCGCGTACGGCTCGCTGGAGGTGCCGGTGCCGGCGGCCAGGTCCAGCACGCGTTGGCCCGGCACGGCTCCCACGGCATCGACCACGATCCGACGCCAGCGGCGCGTCTGCCCCAGGGACAAAATGTCGTTGACGATGTCGTATTTGGGTGCCACGTCGTCAAACATGGCTGCCACTTCTTCCGGACGCTTCTCCAAGGATGCACGGTTCACCCCTTTAGTGTCTCAAACTTTGTGCCAGTTCGTGCATTGATGGGGGACAGTTGTGGGCCATCACACCGCCCATTCACCAAACATTGTGCTGCAGGGGCGTAATCTGGACTCATCATGACTGCTTCCCTGGGCACCCATCCGCTGCGCACCCTCACCCACGCCGTGGATCCGGCCACCCTCAGTGGGCTTGGGATCACGGGAGCCGCCAGCCTCCTGAACTCCGGCCCCTCCGGCGGCCCCCTGTGCTGGCTGCGCCGCGGAGAGGGCCTGCTGGGCTTCGGTGAGATCAGCTCCTTCGCCAGCCAGGGGCCCGGCCGCTTCGCCGACGCCGAGCACTGGTGGAAGACGCTTTTAAACGACGCCCAGGTCAATGACGCGGTGCGCATGCCCGGCACCGGGCCACTGGCCTTTGGCTCCTTTGCGTTTTCCAAGCGCAGCACACACCCTTCCGAGCTTATTGTCCCGGCCCTGGTGGTGGGTTTTGCAGCAGGCGGGGTGTGGATCACCCAACTGACACTTGACGGGACCGCCCCCACCGCCCAATCGGCCCTGGCCCTGCTGCGGGAACTCGCCGCTTCAGCCGCTGCGCGCTCCACCCCGGCGGCTCCTTCAGGGGGCACGGTGCGTTCCGGCGCGCTCACCGAGGAGCAGTGGAAGGACACGGTGTCCGCCGGTGTGGCGGCCATTGCCCGCGGCGGTCTGGAAAAAGTGGTTTTGGCCCGCGACGTGGTGGCAAGTTTTGCCGACCCCGTCCAGCGCGTTTCAATTCTGCAACGATTGCTGGACCTTTATGGTGAATGCTGGACCTACGGGGTGCGTGGGCTGGTGGGTGCCACGCCGGAGATGCTGATCAAGGTTGAAGGCACGACGGCGGCGGCGCGGGTCCTGGCCGGAACCCTGGACCGTGAGGATGAACCGGCCGGATCCACCGGCTATGCCGACGCTGTTTTGGGCGGTTCCATCAAACAACGGCAGGAGCATGACTTTGCCGTCCGCTCCCTCACCCGGCAGCTGGCACCGTTTGCCACCGACCTTTCCTTTCCCAGCGAACCGTTTATTTTGGAACTGCCCAATGTGTGGCATTTGGCCTCCGACGTCACCGCCCAGCTGGCCAGCACCAACGGGCACCTGCCTACGTCCTTGGCGCTCGTTGAAGCCCTGCACCCCACCGCCGCCGTGTGCGGAACACCCCGTGGGGGTGCCGGCGAGCTGATCATCGAGCTGGAGAAAATGGACCGTGGACCGTATGCCGGACCTGTGGGCTGGCTGGACGGCACCGGGAACGGCGAGTGGGGCCTGGCCCTGCGGGGAGCCGTGCTGGAGGACGCACACCATGTGCGTTTATATGCCGGCGCCGGTATTGTGGAGGCTTCCGATCCGGCCGCCGAGTTGGCTGAGACGTGGGCCAAATTCCGTCCCATGCTGCAGGCGTTGAACCTGCCGCACCACCCCTAGCCGCAGCTTTCACCATGGAAAGTGCTGCCGGCGTGGGCAGCTGCGCCGAAATTGGCCGCCTGAGCGATCCGATAAGTTGTTCAGTAGTGAATGACGGTTTACCGTGATGCAAATCACAGCGGGTTACACTAGATTTCAATTAGCAGTGCATCACGAACCAGTGCTCCAAGAAACCAAAGGGACAAACATGCAAATCTCATCCAAGTTGACCGTGCGCATGGCAGCCGTGCTGGCCGTTGCCGCCTTGACGCTCACCGGCTGCAACAACGCCGAGGAAGCACCGACGTCCGGCGACGGCAGCTCCACCTTCGATCCCTCAACGGTGGCCAAGGATGATGCCTTGATCGCCATGCTGCCCGCTGCCCTGAAGGACAAGGACACCCTCACGGTGGGTTCCGACACCTCCTATGAGCCGGCCGAGTTCCTCGCAGCCGACGGCCAGACACCCATTGGCTACGACGTGGACCTGGCCAAGGCCATTGGCGCCGTGCTGGGCAAGGAAGTCAAAGTGCAGACCTCCGAGTTCGCCACCATCCTGCCCAGCCTGGGCTCCAAGTACGACTTGGGGATGTCCTCCTTCACCATCAACCCCGAGCGCTCCGAGGCTGTCAACTTTGTCAGCTACTTCAATGCCGGCATCCTGTGGGCCGTGCAGAAGGGCAACCCCAACAACATCAGCCTGGATGACATTTGCGGCAAGAAGGTGGGCGTGCAGACCGGAACGGTCCAGGAGGACCCGGATTTGAAGGACCGCTCGGCAGCATGCGTGGCCGAAGGAAAGCCGGCCATTGACGTTGTGTCGCTGAAGAACCAGACGGATGTCACCACCCGTCTGGTCAACGGCAGCATTGATGCCATGGCAGCCGACTCCCCCATCATCAAGAATGCGCTGAGCAAGACCGGTGACTCACTGGAAACCTTGGGTGAGGTGTACGACTCAGCCGAGCAGGGCATCGCCATTGCCAAGAGCGACACTGAATTTGCCGCAGTCATTGAAAAGGTCCTGAACAAGCTCATTGACGACGGCGTGTACAACGACATCCTCAAGTCCTGGAACAACGAAGAGGGCGCCCTGGACAAGGCAGTGCTCAACCCGACGGCAGGCTAGGTCCTTGTCACGTTCAACCTCACGCACCAATGCTGCCGGCCGGCGGAACGGGGTGGAGCTGATTGACGCAGTTCCCGTCCGGCACCCCGGCCGCTGGGTTGGCGCCGCAGTCATTGCGCTTTTTGTGGCCCTGGCCGCACAAAGCATTGTCACCAATGAGAACTTCCGCTGGGACACGGTGGGCAAGTACCTCTTTGATGTCCTGATCCTGCAGAGCATTGCTTGGACCCTGCTGTTGACAGTCAGTTCCATGGTCATAGCCATTGTGCTGGCCATCCTTTTGGCGTTCATGCGGCAGTCCGAGAACCCGCTGTTCCGTTACGTCTCCTGGTTCTGGGTCTGGTTTTTCCGCGGCACCCCGGTGTACACCCAGCTGGTTTTTTGGGGTCTGGTGGCGGTGCTGTATCCCAAGATTGTTTTGGGGGTCCCGTTTGGCCCCGAGTGGTTCTCCGTGGACACGGACACCGTCATCACCGCCTTGGTGGCAGCCATCATTGGTTTGGGGCTGAATGAGTCCGCCTACCTGGCGGAAATTTTCCGTGCCGGGCTGAAGTCGGTGGACGGCGGGCAGATGGAGGCGGCCGAGGCCCTGGGCATGCGCCGCTCCAAGGTCATGTGGCGCATTGTCCTTCCGCAGGCCATGCGCGTCATTGTTCCCCCCACCGGCAATGAAACCATTGGCATGCTCAAGACCACGTCCTTGGTCCTGGCCATTCCCTTCACGCTGGATCTGACCTTCGTCACCAACACCATTGCCAACCGCACCTACCTGCCCATTCCGCTGCTCATTGTGGCCGCTTTCTGGTACCTGGTGGTGACCTCGCTGTTGATGGTGGGCCAGCACTTCATTGAAAAGCACTATGGCAAGGGCGTGGACAACGTCATCCCGGCCCCCGTCAAGGCAACCGCAGTGGTTGCCGCGGCGCACGCCCAAGCGGTGGATCCCGCCACCGGCTCCACGAAAGGCGGCAAGTGATGACCGAGACAAGCCAGGCTTCAGCCGGCACGTCCAGCACCGGCCAGAACATGGTGGACATCAAGGACGTCCATAAGTTCTTTGGCGACCACCACGTGCTCCGCGGCATTGACATGACAGTCAAGCCCGGAGAGGTGTCAGTCATCATTGGGCCGTCGGGCTCCGGCAAGTCCACCCTGCTGCGCTGCATCAACCTGCTGGAGACCATCAGCGCCGGGCGCATCTATGTCCATGATGCGCTCATTGGCTTCAAGGAGGTCAATGGCAGGCTCCACGATCTCAACACCAAGGCCATCGCCAACCAGCGCCGCGAGATCGGCATGGTGTTCCAGCGTTTCAACTTGTTCCCCCACAAGACGGCGCTGCAGAACATCATTGAGGCCCCCACCCAGGTCAAACGCCAGTCCAAGGCTGCCGCCAAGGCCAAGGCGCTTGAACTGCTGGAACTGGTGGGACTGAGCGACCGCGCGGACTTTTACCCCTCCCAGCTTTCCGGCGGCCAGCAGCAGCGCGTGGCCATTGCGCGCGCCCTGGCCATGGAGCCGGAGTTGATGCTTTTCGATGAGCCCACCTCCGCACTGGACCCCGAGCTGGTGGGCGACGTTCTGGAAGTCATGAAGAACCTCGCCAAGTCGGGCATGACCATGATTGTGGTGACCCATGAAATTGGCTTTGCCCGCGAAGTCGGTGACACCTTGACGTTCATGGATGAGGGCGTGGTGGTGGAAAGCGGCAACCCGCGCGCCATCATTGCCAACCCGCAGCATCCGCGCACGCAGGAGTTCCTGAGCCGCGTGCTGTAAACCGGCAGCCGCCAAACCCCAACGGGGCCGGGCCCGCCACCTTCACCCAGCAATGGTTGACAGTGGCAGGCCCGGCCCCGTTTTTTAAGGCGTGGCCCCGTTCAAGGCGTGGTGATGGCCGCCGCAATCCGGGCATGCAGTCCACGCAGTTCCAGACGGCTTGCGGCCACCTCCACCATGCTGTGCCCGCGCACCGGCGCAGCAAGCGCGGCGGTGAGTTCCGCGGCGGTGCGGACCAGGGTGTGGGACCAGCCGTAGGCCGCGGCCAGGGCTGCGAGGTCCACCGTGTGCGGGGTGCCAAAAAAACGTTCCACCGTGGCCGCGTAATGGGGCACGGCGGCCAGGGTTCCATGTTCCAGGACGGAGAATATTCCGCCGCCGTGGTCATTGAGGACAATCACCTGGATGGCGGGCTGCTGCTCGCCGGGACCGACGTTGAGGGCACCGGAATCGTGCAGGAGTGTCACATCGCCCAGCAGCACGCGCGTGGGCCGGTCCGTGGCCAAAGCAATGCCCGACGCCGTTGCCACGGTTCCGTCAATGCCGGCGAGTCCGCGGTTGGCGTGGACCGTGACGTTGTTCTCCCTGGTGGGCCGGGCGGCCAGATCAGCGTCGCGGACGGGGTTGGAGGAGCCCAGCATGAGGTTGCTGCCGTGGTCCAGCTGCGCCCGCGTCCACACCGCGCGCGCCGTCTGCGGCCCGGAGAGCTGCGCTGTTTTCCGGGTCGGGTCGGCCGCTTCCTGCGTCAACACCGCCTCAAGGGCCTCCTCGGCCTTCGCCGCCGCCTGTTGCCAGGCCTGAAGCCAACCGTCGGGGCCGCGCCCGGCAAAGCCCAGCAACTGATCCCACTGGGTCAGCACCAGCTCGGTGCGCCGGCCCGGTTCAAACCACGGGACGGGTTCGGGCTGGAACAGGGCGCGTTCCACATCGGTGCGGGCCAACAACGCCGTGACCTGGCGGGAGAGGGTGGGCCGCCCAAAAAGCACGACACGCTCAATGGGCTGGTCGGCCTGGGGGCCAAACCGTGCCAGCAGCAAGCGGTAGGGGCCAATGGCGTTGGGCCCAAAGCGGGCATTGGAGGAAGGCTCGGCCAGGAGCGGCAAACCCAGCATGCGGGCAAAAAACTCAGCCTCCGGGCCCGCCCCATGGCCGGCCAGCACCACTGTCCGGTGGCTGGTGCGGGGCAGTGGCATGGCAGCTGCGGGAAGGTCCGGCGCGATCGCCGCAGTGGTGGCGGCAATGGCCGCGGCGGTGCCGTCCGGCATGGTGCCCTCCGGCGCGGTGCCGGCGTCGTCCATGTCCTGGCCGCCTGCATCCGGCCCCCCGGGAGCGTCAGGGGCCGCAACCACGGGCAGCAGCCGTTCCCACTCGGAGCCGTCCAGTGCCGGGGTCAGGGGATCGCGGAAGGCCAGGTTGACCTGTACGGGTCCGGCCGGGATGCCCTCAAGCCTGCCGCGGGCCGCGCTCAGGGCGGTGGCAATGGCGCTGGTGGGGTCAATGCCTGCGGCCACATCGGTGGCGAAACGGACGTGGTCGCCGAAGAGGTCCAACTGCACGGTGGTCTGGTTGGCCCCCGTGCCGCGCATTTCCTCGGGCCTGTCCGCGGAGAGCACCAGCAGTGGGATCCCGGCGTGGTTGGCCTCCATCACGGCCGGCATCAGGTTTCCCACGGCAGTGCCGGAGGTGGTGAGCACGGCGGTGGGACGGCCGGAGCCCATGGCCATTCCCAGGGCCGTAAAGCCTGCAACCCGCTCATCAATGCGCACATGGGCGCGCAGCCTGCCATCTGCTTCAGCCTCGGCCAGGGCATAGACCAGCGGGGCGCTGCGTGAGCCGGGGGCCACCACCACGTGGCGCACCCCAGCCCGTTCAAGGGCATCGACAACGTACCGGGCGGCGTCCATGGAGCTAAATAAAGTCACGTTCCAACTCTAACCATCTTGCCTGCGCACCGCCGCGGCCGCCGGTGCCTACAGCAGCCCGTGGCAGCGGCTGATGCGTTCAATCCACCAGTCACGGCGCTGCGCCGGGGCCGCGAACTGCGTCAGCAGTTCCGGATCCGCCACCACGTCACGCACCGCCATGGACCCGTCAACGGCCACCAGGGAAGGCCTCGCCACATCGGCCGCCATGAGGGACACCGTGCCGAGCCCGCAGGCGTAGGGCAGCTCCGGCAGGGCGGCTGCGAGCGCCAGGCCGGCGCGGATTCCCACGGAGGAATCCAGGGCCGAACTGACCACTGCCGGCAGCCCGGCCTGTGCCACAATCTCCAGTGCCCGGCGCACACCGCCCAAAGGAGCGGCCTTGATCACCAGCAGGTCCGCCGCGCCGGCCCGGGCCACAGCCAGCGGGTCGGTGGCCTTGCGCACGCTTTCGTCGGCGGCAATCAGCACAGCCCCGTCGAGCGCCCCCCGCACCGCGGCCATGTCCGGCACGCTGGCCACGGGCTGCTCGGCGTATTCCAGCCCAAAGGCCGCCAGCATGCGCAGCGCCTGCACGGCCTGGGGCACGCTCCAGCCGCCGTTGGCGTCCACCCGCAGCTTCGCATCCGGCAGCAAATGCCGCACGGCGCCCACGCGGGCCACGTCCTGCGCCAGGGTCTGTCCCGCCTCGGCCACCTTGATCTTGACCGTATGCAGGCCATCGTAGGCAGCCAGGACGTTCGGCACCTGCTCCGCGGCAACGGCAGGAACCGTGGCATTGACGGGAACGGTTGAACGCAGCGGATCGGGGTGGCCCAGCCAGCCTGCCTCCACCGCCGAGGCCAGCCAACGCGAGGACTCCTCGTCGTCGTACTCCACAAAAGGGGAGAACTCGGCCCAGCCGGCGGGCCCGTCAAAGACCACCACTTCCCGGCTTTGCACACCCCGGAACTTCACGCGCATGGGGAGGCTGACAACGTGGGCGGTGGCCAGGATTTGCTCAAGCGGCGGGGTCCACAACATGATCCCACTGTAGCCCGTGGGAATCAGCGTGCTCCCATGATTCTGTGGGAACCTAGAATCGATGAATACCCACGCGACCCACCGCACAGGCCCCCACGGCCGCCCGGTCACGCGCATTGCCGCGTGGCCGTTTCTTGGCGCGGCCCTCATCTCCCTGGCCGGACTTTTGCTCAGCTACCGTTTCTTCATTGGGACCACCACGGGCCAGTACATTGATGAATCGGCCCTGGTGGAGGCTGGCGCGGCGCGGCAACGGATTGGCACGCAAACCTCCCAGCTGCTGGATCTGCTGCCGGTGACTTCGGCCGTCCTTGCCACGCTGGTGGTCTTGTTTGTCACCCTGGCCCGGCGCAGGTGGAAGGCCGCCGGGATTGCCTTGGCCGCCATGGCCGCTGCAAACCTTTCCACCCAGCTGATCAAGGCCGGGCTGCCGGACCGCCCCAGCCTGGGCGTGAACACCCTGGCCTTGAATTCGCTGCCGTCCGGCCACAGCACCATGGCTGCCAGTGCGGCGGCTGCCGTGTTCCTGGTGGTCTCACCGCGCTGGCGGCCGGCAGCTGCCGTGGTGGGGGGCAGCTACGCCATCCTGGCGGGGATTTCCACCCTCATCAACCAATGGCACCGCCCCTCGGACGTCCTGGCCGCCTTTTTTATTGTGACTTTTTGGACCGCCGTGGCCGGTCTGTACATTGTGCGTACCGGGACGCAGTGGAATGTCTGGCTGGGCTCGGCCGCGCATTGGGCCTCCGGACGGTGGTGGAGCATTGCGGCCGCGGTGCTGGCGTTGGTTTCCACGGTGGCCGGGGCATTGGTGCTCTACGCAGCCATGTCCCCGGGGGCCGCAAGCAGCACCAGCTATCTGCTCGTTGGCATGGGTCTCATTGTTGCTGCCGGGTACCTGCTGGCGTTGGGCGGCATCATCTTGTTGACCTGCTCCGTTCGACGCCGGAAGTCGCGTTAGGCGCCTGTGCCCTCAGCGGGTCAACGGCGGGTTGCGGGGCACCGACAACCCCAGCACGGCGGCGGCGGCCAGACCCAACACGCCCGCTGCAGCGATCCCGAAGGACAAGGTCACAGCTGCTGTCAGGAACGCCAAAATGGCCGGGCCGCCGGAGCCGCCGGCCGCTGACATGAAACGCCAAATGCCCAAAAACTGGGCCCTGCCGTGGCGGGGGGAATAGTCCGCGCCCAATGTCATGATCAATCCGGAGCTCAGCCCATTGCCAAAGCCCAGCAGCAGGGCCACCACTAGGAGCGTGGCGGCGCTATGGCTCAGCGGCATCAACAACAGGCCCAGACCCATGAGCACCATGGCGGGGATGGCCACCCAGGTGCGGCCCTTGAGGTCCATGATTTTTCCGGCAGGATAGAAAATCAGCATGTCCACGGCCCCCGACAGGCCATAAATCAAAGAGGTGGTGGCAGGACTCAGGCCCAGGCTTTCAGCCCACAACGGCACCACCACCTGCCGGGAGGAACGCACCGCGCTGACCAACAGCACCCCCACGCCCACACTCAACAACACCCTGCGGTGGGTGGTAATGAGCGCGGCAATGGTGGGTTGCGGGCCGGCAGGCTCCGCCCCGGAGCCGGTGGCCAAATCCGGCAGTTGCCAGGCCACCGCCCCCGCCGCCGTCACCGCCACAGCTGCCACCCAGTAGGCGCCGGGCAGGCCCGCCAGGTGAATAATGAGTGCGCCCACGAACGGCCCAATGAAGATCCCGATGCGTGCCACGCCGCCCAGCGTGGACATGGCCCGGGCCCGCATGATGGGCGGCACGGCCTCCGTCAAATAGCTTTGGCGGGCTAAATTGAACACCGCCGCAGCGGCCCCCACCAGAAACACCCCCAGGGCAAGGACCCACAACTCTGGCGCAAAGACGCAGACCAGCATGGCGGTGAGGCTGAGGACCGCGGCGCCGAGCATGCTGCGCCGCTCGCCAAACCTTGCCGTGGCCAGCGAGGCTGGAATGTTGCTGACCAGCGAACCAATGCCCAGCAGCGCCACAATCAAGGACGCCTCCGCAATGGAGGATCCCATGGCGCGTGCCGTCAGCGGGATGATGGGCAAAATGGCGCCCTCGCCAATGCCAAACAACAATGACGGACCAAACGCCGGAACGGCAATGGAGCGCAGGCTGAAATCTTCCGGGTTGCCGTTCCTAGTCACTGTCCCCACCTTAGCCGCAGCGGGCTTCGCCGTGGGAGGGGCCGGTTCGCCCGGAACGGCAGGCTGCGCTGTTGGCTTAGCCCTGTGACTGCCCCGACGCTGGTCTATACAGTGGATTCCATGACGCTTTCCGATGCCGCCACGCCAGCCACCGCCGATTCAGCAGCCACCACCGGTTCCATCCCCGCCGCGGCCCCGCCCGTGGCCAAAAAGGTCCCTGTGGAGCGCACGCACCATGGCCACACCTTTGTGGACCATTACGAGTGGCTGCGCGAGAAGGAAAACCCGGAGGTGGTGGCCCACCTCAAGGCCGAACAGGCCTACACCGACGCCGTCACTGCGAATCAGGAACAGCTGCGCGAGGACATTTTCAACGAGATCAAGAACCGCACCCAGGAAACGGATTTGTCAGTGCCCAGCCGCAAGGACGGCTGGTGGTACTACTCCCGCTCCGTGGAGGGCCAGGCCTACGGCATCCAGTGCCGCGTGCGGGCTGACAGCACCGGCACCCTGGCGGACTGGACTCCCCCGCTGGTGGAGGCCGGCGTTGCCGTCCCCGGCGAGGAGGTCCTGCTGGACGGCAATGTGGAAGCCGAAGGCCAGCCGTTCTTTTCCCTGGGCGGCGCCGCCGTCACCCGCGATGGGAACCTGTACGCCTATGCCGTGGACAATGCCGGCGACGAGCTTTTCAGCATCCGCATCAAGGACCTGCGCACCGGCAAACTCCTCCCGGACGTCATTGAGAACGCCTTTTACGGCCTGGGCTTTTCCCCCGACGGCGGCACCTTGTTTTACATGCTGGCGGACGACTCCTGGCGCCCCCACCAGGTCAAGGCCCACGTCCTGGGCACGCCCGTGGAGGACGATCAGCTCCTGTACCAGGAGGACGATGTGGCCATGTGGACGGGCTTTGACCTTTCCGCCGACCACCGCCATCTAATGATCAGCATAGGCTGCTCCGAATTCAGCGAAACGCGCCTGCTGGATTTTGCCGCGCCGGAGCAGGGCCTGCGCATCTTGATCCCGCGCAGCGCCGAAATCCTGTACGACGCCGAACCCTTCCTCATGGACGGCCGCGAACTGGTCCTGCTCACCCATGACCGGGACGCGGTCAACTCCATGATTTCCCTGGTCGACGCCGCCGAGTTCAACAAGCCCGTGGCCCGGCAGCAGTGGCATACGGTGGTGGCCCATGACGATTCCGTGCGCATCAACGGCGCCACCGTCACGGCCACGCATATGGTGGTGTCCCTGCGCAAGGACACCATTGAACGCATTCAAGTGACCGCGCTGGAAGGATTGGGAACCGCGCACCAGGGCCCCGCCGTCGAGCCCGTCTTTGACGAGGAGCTGTACACGGCCTCCCTGGGCGGCAGTGAATACGAATCCCCCGTGATCCGCCTGATCTACACCTCCGACTTCACACCACCGCGGGTGTATGACTATGTGCTGCCGGTGGCCGGCGCCGAGGGTCGGCTGCTGCTGCGCAAGGAAACCCCCGTGCTGGGCGGCTACCGTTCCGGGGACTACGTGGCCACCCGCGAATGGGCCACCGCCGCCGATGGCACGCTGGTGCCGTTGTCGGTGCTGCACCGGGCTGACCTGCCCCGCGACGGCGCCAACGCGGGCGTGGTGTATGGCTACGGCTCCTACGAAATGTCCATGGACCCGGGATTTTCGGTGGCACGGCTGTCGCTGCTGGACCGCGGCGTGGTGTTTGTGGTGGCTCATGTGCGTGGCGGTGGTGAGATGGGCCGCCACTGGTATGAAGACGGCAAGAAGCTGAACAAGAAAAACACCTTTACGGACTTTGTGGCCGCCACGGACTGGCTGGCACAGTCCGGCTGGGTGGATCCGGCCCGGATTGGCGCCATGGGTGGTTCCGCCGGCGGGCTCCTGATGGGTGCCGTGGCGAACCTGGCCCCGGAAAAGTACGCCGCAGTGGTGGCGCAGGTGCCCTTTGTGGACGCCCTGACCACCATTTTGGACCCTGAGCTGCCGCTTTCCGCCCTGGAATGGGAGGAATGGGGCAACCCCATCACCGATCCTGCCGTGTACCAGTACATGCGCGAATACACCCCGTACGAGAACGTGCGGGCGGTGCCCTACCCCAGGATTGCCGCCGTCACGAGTTTCAATGACACCCGCGTGCTCTATGTTGAACCGGCCAAATGGGTGCAGGAACTGCGCGCCGTTTCCACCGGTTCGGAACCCATGGTGCTGAAAATTGAAATGGACGGCGGCCACGGCGGCGCGTCCGGGCGCTACGAAGGCTGGAAATCCCGCGCTTGGGACTACGCGTTCCTTGCCGACGCGCTGGGCGCCACGCAGCCGCGGTGAGGGCAGCCGCGGGTGCGCTGATGCGGTCCCGTCCTTAGGGACCGCATCAGCGCACCACGGCGTAAATTGCCTCGGAGGTCCACTCCCCCTTGAGGTACATGTTGTTGCGCAGCACACCCTCGCGTTGCATGCCCAGGCGTGTGCACACAGCGGCCTACGCCGTGTTCCGGGCGTCATTTCCAGAAGCCGTTTGGTTGGGTCAGCCACGGCGCGCCCGTTGTCCCATTGCTGGGGCGGGTTTCGCCATGGTTGCCCGCCGAACCGGACGTGCGACTCTCACCGCATCCGGCCCTCCATGCATCATTACCCGGTGTTGTTGAGCTTCAAGGGCTGTTGGTGCCACGGATTCGGGATGTTCTTGCCGCGGTAACGGTAGCGTGTCACCGTGACCGTCGCGGCCCCGGTGAGGCTACGAAGTCGGGCACGGATTCCAAGGAAACGGAACATTCCTCTGCAGATTCATCCTTGGGCAGGGGCTTTACCCTTCATCAACTGAAAGGCTGGAAGAATGAGCCCCATCTACCTGCTGCCCCTTTGTGTCGGCGTTTTCTGGTTGCTGCATGCCTGCTTGCGCCTTCTCGGCCACAAGACGGCAAGGTACACCGCTTGGCTGCTTCTCGCGGGCCTCCCCGTCATGGCAATCGCCTTTTTCCTGTCGTCAATGGCGGCCGAGGAACCTGACCCATCAGTATTATTAGGGGATGGGTTCTTGCCGATGTTGTTTGCTATGGAGTGCCTCTTCCTATGGAGCGTTGCGGGCCTCGCAGAGACTATTCTCTTCCTCATCTCTTCCTCGCGGCGCGATAAATCCACACTCAAAGAAACAGTGGGTCTCGACCGTCCGTGACGTTACCGATGACATCATCAGATCCGGTTCAGCTTCCAAGGAAGAGTCAGTCACCTATTTCAGGTAGCCCACTCCAAGGAACTGGCCGCTCCTCTGGTGGGATTCCCCCCAGTCAGCTTGTCTAGTTCAAATTTGGATCTCCAAATACTCTCAAGGGGGCTGAACGACTGGAGGCTCTTCGCAGAAGTGCAACAACTATATAGAGATGCAGGATCACAGACACCACGTGAAGACTCAATTTTTGTGGCTGCAGAGACTGTGCAATGAAGGAACACTGGAACCCGGAGACTACAGTTTCGCAAGTGACAAGAACATGACCAGAAATTGGGGCTCAGGATGCGGGAGCGGCTCGTACCCGACCCGCATGACCCGTTGTGGGAGGTTATGACCCTCCGGTTTGAGCTCACCGCAACCGGTAAGAAGCTTGTTCCCAAGGAACTGCAATTCCGGCGGCACCCCAAGGAGAACGTCTGCGGACGTAGTTGGAACGGTTTTGGATCATTTGGTGGCGATGAGTTCGACTTCGAAGCCGTCGGAATTCACCAGGTAGGCAACGTAATTTTCAGGACCACCAGCGTGTGGGTACTTCTCTGCAAATAGCGGCCGCCACCCGTGGAGCTCGCTGTCCACCATGAGGGCATCGACCTTTTCTTCACTTCCAGCATGAAATGCCAAGTGATTCAATCCCGGTGCCGTTCGTTGATGCTCTCTGCTGGTCAGTGCTGGTGATTCCTCGGCGACAATATAGGTGCTACCTCGCCGCCAACTCATTCCGTGGTCCCAATTCTGATCCGGCGAGTAACCCAAGCGAGTCAGCATCCAACCCCATTCATCCTTGGCGCGTTCAAGGCTTGGCACCCACAGCTCGACATGGTGCAAGGAACCCTCTAGATTTTCATCCACCTTCCAAGTCTCACACAGCCCTCCGGTAGCGGAACCCTCACCGCGAACATAGCTGGCGAAGCTGCCGTGCTGACCTCAACTGGCTAGGGTCCTTGAGTTTGAAGGATGCTTGGCGGCTCCGTCGAGCAGGGTCATTGCCCGATAGATGGTGTGGTGGATGGGCACCGGGACCCCGTGGTGTAGGGCCAGCCGGACGACGGTGCCGTTCTGGTCCTCCAGTTCGGAGGAGCGTCCTGCGGCCAGATCGCGTTGCATGGAAGCGGTGCTGTCCGGGCCGAAGGCGTCGAATTGTGCCATCATCCGGGCCACGTCCAGTTCGCCCAGGTTCGCCCCGGCATGCCCGGCCAGGTTCGCGACTTCCCGCATGGCATCTTGAACCAGGGCGCGGGTTTTCGGGTTGGTGCGCGTGCGGCCGACCGGTTCACGGCACAGGGCACCGACCCCGCCGTAGGAGGTGATGAGCATGAACTTGCGCCACATGTCGGTGACGATGTCCGCCGAAACGGCGGTGGACACGCCGGCTGCGTCAAGGGCGTTGGCAAGTTGCGTGGCCCGGGGCGTGATTGTTCCGTCGAGTTCGCCCAGGGTGATGGCCGGTTGTCCGCCGACGTGGTGGACGATGCCGGGTTCGTGAAGGTAGGAAATGATCATGGCGACCCCGCCCAGGGCGTGGCCCGGGCCGACGGTCTCGGTAATGCGTTCAGAGGCCGTGACCCCGTTTTGCAGCGGCAGCACCGCGGTGTCCGGCCCAATCAAGGCCTGTGCCGAGCCCATTGCCAAGGAGACCTGCCCGGCCTTGCAGGCCAAGATCACCGCATCGCACACGCCAATGGATTCCGCCGACGAACTGACACCGGCTAAGGGAATCGTGAAGCCGGGGCTCCCGTCCCCGGCGGTGACGGTGATCCCGTGTTCGGCGATTGGCGCGACATGGCGCTCGGTGGCCAGCAGATGCACTTCGGCCCCGCTTTTGGCCAAGGCGGCGGCAAAATATGCGCCGACACCACCGGCACCAATGACTCCAATTTTCACAGTAGTGCTCCTAGTTTCATGGGTTGCGGATGCTCGCAGGCGCGTTGGCCCGCATGCCCTCCAGCCGTACTAAAAGATGCCAGATGCCGCCCTCCAATGGGGACGGCAATATTTACATTCCCCTATCTGACGAGTCGACCACCAATAGCGTAGAAAAGGAAATAACCCGTCATACATACGGAAATCATGTATCGGCCAGCGCCCGTCTGTGGATGCACATCGGGAACCTTGACCGGCCCAGTATTCTCGCGCACATCGCCAAGCCGGACTCCATTCGCGGCCGCGCCGCTGTACTGTGGCAGCTGGCGGCACGAGAACGACTTTTCTCACGCCCAGGTCCGTGAATTATGGGCGGAACAAGCCGCCGAGAACCTGTCCCATGCATTGGCGCAGTGGGACCACAAAAACCTGGCGCGGGGCGATACGCTGTCACCATGACCGATTACAGCGCCCTGCCTTCATGCGAATTCGCCTTTCCCGGTCCTCTCCGGGACCAGCTGGTGGCTGCCGTCCTGGACGCTTCCAAGACCTCCACGACTGCCACGCTCATTGAGTACGAGATTGAGCAGGAAGATCTGCCCGTGGTCGGTTTGCAGGAAGTGGTCATCGACTCCGCCGGAAAGCCCGTGGCCGTCATTGAGATGACGGAAATACGCCAGGCCCGGCTGGCCGAGGTGGATCTGCAGCATGCCATCGACGAGGGTGAGGGCTTCACTACCGTCGCCCAGTGGCGGGCCGCCCACGAGGAGTTCTGGCATTCGCAAGACATGCGCGATGCCATGAGCGACCCCCACTTCTCGGTCGGTGACGACACAGTGCTGGTGCTTCAGCGGTTCAAGGTCATTGCGCGCCTGTCCTAATGACCCAATGCTCTGTGGGACCGATTAGGTTCAGTAATCCTCCGAAGCGTCGCGGACAGGAATGGGATCATCCTGTTCGGCTTTCCTTGCGGCGATAATGCCGTCCCGTGTACCGGCCCGAATGACCACATAAAGGATGTAAAAGAATATCGCCGCAAATACAACGGTTAGGACAATTTCCATGTTCTTTTCCCCCAAGACATTTGTTGCCCGAACGCGGACACAGCAAGCCTACTTCAGGTCTACAGATGCCAGCTGGCTGTAAGCCTAGACGGAACGGCCTGCGGGCACTTTTTGTAGGGTTGCCCGCCGCTATACATCAGGGTCAGCTCGGCGTGCTCTAGACGGCTCCAGCAGCTACCGCTTCGATACCGTTCAGGAGATCTTGCAACCCGGGCTCTTCGAGAGGGAAATGGCCGCAGCTGCGCAGTAATCGGCTGGTAGTTGGGCCGGGCAACGTTTGTAGAGTGCTCTCGCTGAGCGCTACTGGGATCCACTCATCGAGCTCAGGGTGCATCAGATGCACGGGGACTTGTTTCGTGCGCGCTTGGGAGTGCGGATGTTGCATAAAGCTGGCGAGGAATCCAAGAGGGACCCACGCGCCGCCTCCGCGCGCATCGTTCGCGCAAAGCCTTCCCAAGCCGGGGTCACTACCCATGTTTCTGAGATTGGCGATCCAAGAGATCCTGAGCGGGATCCTGGCGAGTGGACCGCGAATCAGCCTGAGCAGCGGCACGAAGGCCAGGGCCAGTGAGCCGAACCGCGTCATCGCCGAACGAGCATCAGACTCTGTTGGGTCGAGAAGGCATGTAGCGATCACGGCGGCAACCGTGTGTGAACGGGCAGCTACCTCCACCGAGAGCAAGCCACCGATGCTCGCCCCGAGGAGGATGACGGGGCGACCGTCGTCTTCAACTGCGATGAGATCGACTAGTAGGGCGATCCAATCTTCGTACGTCACTGTTCGGCGGGATCCCGTCATGGTTCGGCCGTAAAGCGGTAAGTCCACTGCAGCCAGGTCGATCCGACGGCCTGCCAGAAGGGATGCTATGGGCCAAAGTGCCCCGCCATGGGCTCCCGCACCGTGAACGACCAGCAAGCGAACAGGGGCGTTGACATCGCGTAGCCGGAAGAGGTGGACTAGGTGCTTTTTCCACGCCCACCACTCCGAAACGGGAGAAATAAGTGAATCTATTCTTGCCAACGGCAGAAATCTCGCGTATTCGTCCATTCCGACTTCAGCGGGTCCATGTGGCCTCATCGAAGATGCCTTTCTACCGTCAGCTGAAGCTCAACTCTCTCATATTGGAAACTCGGACGAGTCACTGCCCATACTCACGCCCTGGCAGCAATTACGGCGGTCAGCCCCCGACTGTCCCAGAGAGCGTCGGTTCCCCGGTGCGGAACCGACGCAGCACCAGACGCCCGGTTACCAACGGATACGGAATTTCCATGGCCAAGTCCCCCGCCATCCGCAATTGCCCTAAGCACCCACGACGGCGGCCGTGGCCTCCGCAATGGCCCGCTCCTCGTCCGTGGGCACCACCAGCACGGCAAAGGCCGAACCGGGGGCGCTGATGATGCGCGGTTCCGTTGACCGCGTGAGGTTCGCGGCGTCGTCGAGCTTCACCCCCAAGGCCCCGAGCCGGGCCACCACGTGCGCGCGGAAGGCAGCTGAGTTCTCGCCGATCCCGGCCGTGAAGACCAGCGCCCGGGCTCCCCCGACCGCCACGTGATAGCCGCCAACGTACTTTGCCAGCCGGTAGGACGCCACGTCCAGGGCCAGCTGCGCGCGCTTGTCGCCTGCCTCGGCGGCTTCCACGAGGGCCCGCATGTCATTGTCCCCAAAGAGCGCCTTGAGCCCGGATTCCCGGTTCAACATGGTGTCCAGCTCATCGGCTGAAAGTCCCTGGCGTTGCAGGAACACAAGGATGGAGGGGTCCACGTCGCCGCTGCGGGTCCCCATCACCAAACCCTCAAGCGGGGTGAACCCCATGGACGTGTCAATGCTGGCCCCACCCTGCACAGCCGTGAGGGAAACGCCGTTGCCCAGATGCGCAATGATCGCATTGAATTCCGCCACCGGCACCCCCAACAGCTCGGCGGCACGTCCGGTGACGAACTCATGGGACGTGCCGTGGAAGCCGTACCGGCGGATGCCGTACTGGCGGTACAGCGAGTCCGGCACGGCGTAGCGCCAGGCGTGCTCGGGCAGGGTGCGGTGGAATGCAGTGTCAAAAACCGCCACTTGGGGCATCCCCGGCCACTTGGCGGTAATGGCGCGGATGCCCAGCACATTCGCGGGGTTGTGCAGCGGCGCCAGCGGGTTGAGCCGCTCAATGGCACGGGTGATCTCATTGTTGATCAGCACCGGTTCGCTAAAGCGTTCCCCGCCGTGGACCACGCGATGCCCCACGGCGTCCAGCGGCCGGTCCGCGAGCTCCGTCTCCAGTTCGGTGGCGAGCTGCTCCATGGCCTGGCCGTGGTCGGCGGGCCCGCCGCCGCCTTCACCAATGCGTTCAATGAAGCCGCTGGCGGCAATCTCGTGCGTGTCAGTGTCACGCACCTGGTATTTCAGGGAGGAGGAACCGGAATTGATGACTAAAACGCGCATTAAAGTTCCTTTGCTGTGGTGCCGCTTGCCTGGGCCTGGATGGCCGTGATGGCCACCGTGTTCACAATGTCCTCCACCGTGCAGCCCCGGGAAAGATCGTTGATGGGCTTGTTCAATCCCTGCAGCACCGGCCCCACCGCCACTGCCCCGGCGGACTGCTGCACTGCCTTGTAGGTGTTGTTGCCGGTGTTGAGGTCCGGGAAAATGAACACCGTGGCTTGCCCCGCCACCTCCGAGGCGGGAAGTTTGGAGGCGGCAATGGTGGCGTCCACGGCGGCGTCGTACTGGATGGGCCCTTCAATGGCGAGGTCCGGACGCGCCTCACGGGCCAGTTCGGTGGCCTGGCGCACCGCTTCAACCGCCTCGCCGGAACCGGAGATGCCGGTGGAGTAGGAGAGCATGGCAATGCGCGGGTCCACCCCGAACTGCGCTGCGGTCGCGGCCGAGGCAATGGCAATGTCGGCCAACTGCTCCTGGTTGGGCGTGGGATTGACCGCGCAGTCGCCGTACACCAGCACCCGGTCCGCCAAAAGCATCAGGAACACGGAGGAGACCAGACGCACCCCGGGCCGGGTCTTCACAAATTCCAGGGCCGGGCGGATGGTGTTGGCAGTGGTGTTGGCGGCCCCGGACACCATGCCGTCAACCTGGCCCAGCTGCACCATCATGGTGCCAAAGTAGGAGCCCTCGGCCATGACTTCCCGCGCCCGCGCCAGGTCGATCCCCTTGTGGGCGCGCAGGCGCTGGTATTCCACGGCGTACTCTTCCCGCAGCGGGGAGCTGAGCGGGTCCACAATGTTGATGCCCTTGAGTTCAATGCCCTGGGCGGCAGCCAGTTCCCGCACCTCATGCACGGAACCCAGGACGGTCAAGTCACACACGTCCCGCCGCTGCAAAATTTCCGCCGCGGCCAAAACCCGCGGGTCGCTGCCTTCCGGGAGCACAATGTGCTTCCTGTCGCTGCGGGCACGCCCAATGAGTTCATGGAGGAAGCGCAGCGGTGTCATGGTGGCCGGCCTGGGCAGGGTGAGCCTGCCCAGCAGTTCATCCTCATCCACGTTGCGGGCCCACGCCCCCAGCGCCGCAGCCACCTTGCGGCGCTGCCCGGAGTGGATTTCACTGCGCACCGCGCTGACGTCGCGCGCGGTGCCGAAGGTGTCATTACTGGAGGCAAAAATTGGGAACGGCGCATGCGCCAGAAACGGCAGCACGTGCGGGTCCGGTGGCAGGTCCCCGGTGAGGACCATGCCGCTGGGGACCGGAAATTCCGGGGAAAAGGCCGAGGCCAGCGTGGCCACCATGACGTCGGCGCGGTCGCCGGGCACAATCACCAGGTCGTTGGCATCGAGCAGGTGCAGGAAGTTGCCCACCGTCATGGCCGCCACTTTAATGGCGTGCACGTCGCGTTCAAGCTCGGGGCTGCCAGCGATCTGCCGCAAGCCGAGAGCACCGGCCACCTCCCCCACGGTGGGTCGGGAAATTTCCGCAATTTCCGGGACCACATACACCGGACGGTGGTGGACCCCGGGACGCACGGCGGCAGTAATGGCCGCAACATTTTCAGCTTCCGCCCGGTTCACCAGCATGGCCAACAAGGAGCAGTTCTCGGCGGCGAGCTCCTTGCGCGCCACATCCACCGCGTCGGCGACTTCCGCCGCGTCCAAACCTCGGGCACCCACCACGGCAAGGACCGGCAGCCCCAGATTGTTGGCCAGGCGGGCATTGAGGTCAAACTCCACCGCGGCGTCCTGGCCAATGAGGTCGGTGCCCTCCACAATGACGACGTCGCAGTTTGTGGCAATTTCACTGAAGATTTCCACGGCGCGGGCATCAATTTCCCCGCGCTGGCCAGCGGCCATCAAGGCACGGGCGTCAGTGGTGGTCATCCCGGCCCGGCAGTTTGCTGCCGAAAGCTCGTACATGCTGCGCAGCATGATCACGGTGGGATCCTCTTCCGGGGTGGCGGCGGAGGTGATGGGCCGGAAGAAGCCGATCCGGTCCGCACGCCGGTGCAGGGCATCGGCCAATCCCAGGGACAGCAGCGTCTTTCCGGAGCCGGGTGTGGCGGCACTGACATAAATTCCACGAACCATGGTCACTTTGCGCCTTTCTTGCGTCTTCTTCCATCCAAGCATTAACAGCAGGCCGCGGGGGCAAATGGAGAAATGAATCACCCTTGCTCCGCCTACAGTAAAGGCATGCTTGAACTCCTTTTTGGCAGCATCAACGGCTTCGCCGATGCAGCAGCCGTGTCCCTCTCCCTCGCCGGAACCCTCGTGTTGTGCGTGGCACTGCTGCTGTTGGGCCGGCGCAGCGAAGTGGGGTGGTGGCTGGTTCCGGCTGTCTATGGCCTGCAGGCCATTTCTGCACTGCTGACGTATTCCACCGGCTGGGCCGTGTCGGTGCTGGGCCTGGCGCTTTTTGTTGCGGGGGCGGCCGTGCCGCTCCTTTTAGGAGCGGGCATTGGCCTGTATGGTCTGCTTTTGTTCCGAAAGTTCCCCCGCGAGGCGCCGCTGACGCGGGCCATTGCCCTGCGCCCCTTCAGCCCCTTCGATGTGGTGGCTCCGCTTTCAACGGCGGTGGTCTTCGGCCTTGCGGCGCTGCTGCCGCTGCTGTCCGTTTTCGCCTCGCTTGGCCGGTTCACACAGCTCCCCCCGGCCGCACTGCTGAACACTGTGCTGTTTGGTGTTTTGGCCGGCCTGCTGCCGGCTGGCCTGGTGGGGCTGGCCCACCGCTGCCGCTGGGCCTGGCTGCTGCTGGTGCTGCCGTGCCTGCTGGATATTTACTCAGCCGTCCTCACCGCCGCAGGCTCGGCCGCCATGCTGCTCTCCATGGCCGCGATCGTGCTGGCCCTCTACGGCTGGAAGCGCTGGGGTGCACTTTCCACAGCCAACCGGCCCCTGCCCCAAGGAAACCACGGGGCCCGGTAACTGTAGGCACATGCCGCACCCGGTTCACCCGGTTCCACATCGAAGTCCACTGCGCCAAACTTCCAGGCGCGGTTGAACAGGAAAATGTTGACCTGGACAGTCTCCATGCCAGGCACCTTCCAGCTGCGCCTTCCCCACTGGGCCGGCTGCGCCACGCCGTCGACCACCACTGTGGGCTTGGGATACCAACCCAGCGGGGGCTTGTGCAGGGTCAATTCAAAGCGGCCGGGGGTGCTTGCAGGTTCAGTCACAGGCTCCACCCTAACCGGCGCAGCTTCCTTTGCATGCGGCTTCATCGCCTACGCTGCTAGATATGGATAAAACCGCCGAAGCACTGACAGCCGCCGCCGCCACCTGGTGGGCGGCGGTGCTTGCCGGCTTCACCCGGACGGAATCAGTTGGCATGCCGGCGCTGCTGTTGTTGGCCATTGTGGCGGTGGCCGTCGTATTGAGCATCCCCCGCGCCACATGGCGCTGGTTTGGGCTTTATGTCACGTTTGTCCACGAGCTGGGACATGCCTTTGCCGCGCTCATGACGGGCCGTTTTGTGCATGGGCTCAAGATTGGCTTGAACCACTCCGGGCAGCTGGTCAGCAGCGGGCGGCACGGCTTCAGCGCCACGTGGGCGGGTTTTTGGGGCTACCCGGCGCCCGCCGTGGTGGGATTGGCCTTGGTCTGGGCCGTCTCGGCGGGGTGGGCCGGAGCGGCGGCATCGCTGGGTGCCTTGATACTTTTGCTGGCGTTGATTTTCCTGCGCAACTTCACCGGCATCCTCGTGGCCCTGGTCAGCGCAGCCATTGCCCAATGCCTGGTGGTGTTTGCCACTTTGGACACCGTCAGCCACGTGGTGCTGGCCCTGGGCATTGCCCTGGGCGTCGGCGCGATCCGCGATTTCTTCAAGGTCGCGAAGGTCCACACCGGCCGCCGCCAGCACCTGGCCAGCTCCGATGCCTACATCCTTGCCCAGGCCACGGGGGCGCCGTCGTGGTTGTGGTTGGGCGGCTTTGCTGCCGTGATAGCCGGCTCAGCGGTCCTCTCCGGCTGGCTCATTTGGGGTTTGATGGCCTGATCCCAAGGCGGCGGCGCCTGTGACGGTGTACGCCAAATGGACGACGCCGTTGGCAAAGCGCCGTTGCCCGCCCAGTTCCAGCGTGGCGGTGAAATTCCTGGGCAGTGCACGTTTGCCGCCTCCCACCAGGATGGGGGAGATCACCAGGTTCAGCTCATCCACCAACCCGGCCAGCAGGGCCTGGCCCGCCAGCTCGGCACCCCCAATGACCAGATCGCCGGCCGTTTCCGCTTTGAGCCGGCGGATGGCTGCCGGATCAAAACTGCTTTCCACAGTGGTGCGCGCCGTGACCGCCTCCGTCAAGGTGCGGGAGAAAACAATCTTCCGCGCCCGGTGCCACAAGCTTGCATAGTCCCGGTACACCTGCGGCAGATCGGTCCTTTCATAAAAGTCCTCCCACACCGCCAGGACCTCATAGAGTTTCCGGCCATAGAGGTGGACGCTGGCGCTGCGCTCCAAGTCATTGAGGTAGCCATGGACTTGGGCATCCGGTTCACCCCAGTCGAAGTTGCCGGCGCCATCTGCAATGTAACCATCCAAGGATGTGATTGCTGAGTAAATGAGTTTTCCCACGGCTGGTGCCTCCAGGTGTATGTGCCGGCTGCGTTTGCTCCAGTATTCGCCGTGCCGGTCCTTCAGGCCAGCTATTTGCCGAGCTTTTTCAACAGCCACTTCACCATTTGATCGCCCTGGTTCCCGAACGGGTTTTCATCCACCACATAGGTCCACGTGGCGGAGCCGCGGCGGATGCCGGCAGCCTCAAGGTCAACCCGCCCGTCCACCACCTCCAGGGTGGCAAGGGTTTCCAGTGCCGCGGCGCAGGCGTCGTCAAAAAAGCCCTCAAATGTTCTGATGGTTTCCCGGCGGTATTCATCCAGCGGGTTCTGCCGCCCCAGGGCCCGCAGGTGGATGGCCGCGCGTTGTTCGGAAAGCAGCGCCAAATGATCACTCCACTGGGCATCGAGCTCAAAGAGCAGCACGGCCCGGCACACCCGGGCCAGTTCCTCCGGGCCCAGTTCGCTCAGCAGGGCCCCGGGCAGTTCACTGAACAGCTCCGCGTCCGGGTCGGCGGCGTCCAGCATTTTCATGGCGGCGGTGCGGCTGTGCAGGATCCTGTCACGGTCAGCCAGCACCACCTTGCGCTGGTAGGCAATGAGTTCGTTGTATTTCCATGAGTTTTGCTGGGTGGTGAAACGTTCCTGCTCCGCGAGCCGTTGGGCGCGGTCCAGCAGGCCGGATACCCCCGGCGCGGTGACAAGTCCGGCGTCGTCAGTGTCCACGGCCGCGGAGAGCTCCACACCAAGGCCCGCCTGCCCGTTGGCGGCCGGATCCTCCATGCTGGAGTAGATGATGCTGGCGCCGGGATCACCCTGCCGCCCGGCGCGGCCCCGCAACTGCGCATCCAGGCGCGGGGAATGGAAGCGGCCCACAATGATGATCAGCAGACCACCCAGCGCGGCGACCTCGGCGTGTGCATCCGCGGCAGCCGTGCCTGCAAGCTCCTCCGCGCCGCCCAACTTGATGTCCGTGCCGCGGCCGGCCATTTGCGTGGAGACGGTGACGGCCCCGCGCCGGCCGGCGCCGGCTATCACCTTCGCTTCCGCACCGTCATTGCGGGCATTGAGGACCTGGCAGTCCACGTTCCGCTCCTGCAGCAGGCGGGCCAGCCGCTCCGACGCGGCCACGCTCTGCGTGCCCAGGAGCACTGGCTGGCCGGTGCCGTGGGCAGCTTCCACGGCGTCGACGACGGCGGCATCACGTTGGGCGGCCGTGGCATGGATCAGTTCCGCGCGGTCCTGCCGGATGCAGGGCTTCCGTGGCTTCACCGTCCCCACATTGAGCTCATGGTGGGTGCGCAAATATTCGGCGACGGCCACTGCCGTGCCGCTCATTCCCGTCACCGAAGCAAAGCTCTTAATGAGGTCGCGGATCAACAGCTGATCCAGGATCTCGCCCTGTTCAGTGGTGTGCAGCCCCTCCTTCCTCTCCACCGCGGCCTGCAGGCCGTCGGGCCAGCGCTGCAGCGCCGCCACCCTGCCACGGGAATCGGAAATGATCTGCGCCTGGCCCTCGCGCACAATGTAGTCCACATCGCGCCGGAGCAGAACTTCCGCGTGCAGGGCCACATTAATGGAGGAAAACAGGGGCGTCCCGGCCGCCGAGTACAGCTCCACCTCCGGCCAGTGGGCTTCAACACGGGCCAGGCCGGCATCACTGAGGGAGACATTGCGTTTGTCAGCTTCCACGGTGAAGTCGATTCCGGCAGCCAACGTTTTTACAAACGCCGCCACGTCCACGGATTCCAATTCAGTGCGGGCCCGCCCTGCCAACACCAACGGGACCGTGGCCTCATCCACCAGCACGGAATCGATCTCATCCACAATGCACCTTTGGAAGGGCTGCAGGACTGTGTCTTCGGGTTCGGTGCATGTCCTGTCGCGCAGCACGTCAAAGCCCAGCTCATTGACTGCCACATAGACGATGGGCGCCTGGTAGGCGTCGCGGCGTTCCTGCGGCGCCAGCTGCGAGGTGACGGCGGCGGCGTCCACACCCAGTGCCTGAAAAAACGGATTCATCCACGCCGCGTCACGCCGGGCCAGGTAGTCGTTGACTGTCAGCACATGGCAGCGCTGCCCCTGCACTGCGTAGGCGCCGGCAACCAAGGCACCCACCACGGTCTTGCCCTCGCCGGTGGCCATTTCCACCACGGTGCCCCGCAGCATGGTGGCGGCAGCCAGCAATTGGGCGGCAAAGGGATCCAGGCCCACGCTTTCGCGCATCAGGACCGCTGCCGCCGCCAAATAGTCTTCCAGTTCGCTGTCGCTCCACGCCGCTTTGCCCTGCGCCGCCGGAGTTGCCGGTGTGCTGCGGGGCAGTTCCGCTCCGGCAGCGTCACCAGCCGGCGCCTTGGCCCGCGCCACGGCCCGGTCTGCCAGGCGTTCCAAGCCCGATGTGTCCACCATGCCAGGGGTGTTCATGAGCCAGTTTCTAAACTTGGTGCCTAGCAAGGGCCTGCCCTTCACACTTTGGGGGATTAAAGAGGTTTTTGCACCCGTACTGGACCATGGTGTCAGCTTCAATACCGCAAGCATAGGTCAGCGCCCTGGCCCGGCGTTGCTTAGAAGCGGCGGCACCGGGCAATGACGGCGTCGATCTCCTCCGGGCCCACACCGTTGGCCAGCAGGAACGCCCGCACATCCATGCCATCTGCAAACTCCACGACCGCCGCCCCCCGTCCGGCGACTTCGGCCGCCAATTCGCCCGGATCCAGGTGCCGCTCGTAGGGATGTTTCACAGGTGAGATCCGGTGCCAGTCGTTGATGCCCCGCGTGCCCAACTCATCCTGCGCGGCAATTTGATCAGCCTCGCCCAACAATGCCAGCAGCAAGGTGGCAATCAGTCCTGTCCGGTCCCTTCCCGCCGAACAGTGGATGACAACGGCACCCTTTGCCGCCGCCAATTCCTTGAACACGCCGGCAATCCGCTGCGGGAACAGGGCCACCATGTCGGCATAAAGCCGCGGATGGTTCATGTAGGGGGCGAACAGGTCCGGATACCGCGGATCCTCCGGGTCTTCCGTGGGGGCATGGACCACGGCGAAACGTGCCACTGCTTCCCCGGCCACCACCGGATCACTGGCTCTGCGGCTGCGTTCCATGGCATTGCGCAGATCAATCACCGTGCGCACACCATCGCCGTACAGCTGATCCCAGCCACGCTCCGTGAGCCACTCGCTGCGGCCCATGCGGTAAATGTCCCCGGCCAGCCTGCGGGCGTTGACAGCCCCCTCCCACTGCGGATTTTTCATGGCTGTTGGGCCTGGCGCTTTTTATCCAAGCGGAACTCCAAGCCACTGCGCACTTGGGGCCACTCGCTGGCAAGAATGGAAAACACCACCGTGTCCCGCAGGGAACCGTCGCGTTGGCGGCTATAGGCGCGCAGGACGCCATCTTGTTTGGCACCGAGTCTGGCAATGGCTTCACGGGACTGCATGTTCATCCAATGCGTGGTGAAGGCCACCGCCACGCAGCCCAGGACCTCAAAGGCATGTTGGAGCAACAGCATTTTGCTGTCCGGGTTGCTGCCGCTGCCGTGCACGCTGGCTGCATTCCAGGTGTAGCCAATCTCCAGGCGCGGCAGTTCGGCATTGATGTTGCAGTAACTGGTCATGCCGACCACCCTGCCGGGCAACCCGATTGCGGGATCGTTGAGCCGGGTGGTGAAGGGGATCATGGAGCCGCTGTGCTGCAGATCCAGGCGGCGCTCAATTTCAGCACGCATCTCCTCGGGGCGGGGAACGGAGGTGTACCAAAGGTTCCACAACCCGCCGTCACGGACTGCGTCCACCAGGGCGTCGTGGTGGTCCAGGCTTAGCGGCTCCAACGTGACATATTTCCCGTGCAGGGTCACCGGTTCAATTGCTGTCATGCATTGACACTAGCGGAGGGCCCTGCAGCAGCTAAAAGCAGGCCTTCATGCACAGCCCATCTTGCCAGCGCATGCGCGCACATGCTGGACCGCATGCGCCAAACCCAGCAGGAGTCCTGCGCCTGGCACCCCCATGCGCCCAACCGGCCACCAGTCCAACGCATGCAAACCATGCACAGGCGGTCCAACCCAGCTTGCCACCGCATGCGCCTAACCCATCTGGCAATTCAGCGCATGCGCGCACATGCTGGAGCGCATGCGCCCAACCCAGCAGGAGTCCTGCGCCTGGCACCCCCATGCGCCCAACCGGCCACCAGTCCAACGCATGCAAACCATGCTGGACGTTCCGGAGCAAGATGGGCAGAATTTTGCCATGGCCTATTCCCTGCAAATAGTTGTTGACTGCCACGATCCGCACCGGCTCGCCGATTGGTGGGCCGAGACCATGGGATGGCAGGTGGAACCATCGGATGAGGACTTCATTCGTTCCATGGTGCTGCAGGGGCACGCCACCGAAGAGCAAACCCTGCTGCACCGCGGCGTCCTGGTGTGGGCCAACGGAGCCGCCATCGCACCGGACCCCAAAGCGCACACGTCTGGGAAGGCACCAACACTAAACGCCGCCCAGCCACGGATCCTGTTCCAACGCAGTGAGCAACGCAAAACCGGCAAAAACCGCATTCATTGGGATGTGCGCTTGGGCGGTGAAGACAAGCAGGTGGTGCGGGCCCAGCTGGAATCCCGCGGCGCAGTGTTCTTGTGGGAAGACTTTCAGGGCCCGCATGCATGGTTCACCATGGCCGATCCCGAGGGCAATGAGTTCTGCATCAGCTAATTGCGGGACGTGCCCGCTAGAATCACAAGCGTGAGCGCTACGAATCTTCCCCCCCAGGTATCAGACATCTTCGATCCCAGCCGTTGGCGCGTGGTGGAGGGCTTTGACTTCACCGACATGACGTACCACCGCCAGGTGGAACGGGATTCCCACAACAAGATCGTGCGGGATCTGCCCACCGTCCGCATTGCCTTCAACCGCCCCGAGGTGCGCAATGCCTTCCGCCCGGGCACCGTGGATGAGCTGTACCGCGCCATGGACCACGCCCGCATGACCCCGGATGTCGCCACGGTGCTGCTCACCGGCAACGGCCCCTCCCCCAAGGACGGCGGCCATTCCTTCTGTTCCGGCGGCGATCAGCGCATCCGCGGCCGTGACGGCTACAAGTATGCCGAAGGCGAGACCAAGGAAACCATTGACCCCGCCCGCGCCGGACGCCTGCACATTTTGGAAGTCCAGCGCCTCATGCGCACCATGCCCAAGGTGGTCATTGCAGTGGTCAATGGTTGGGCAGCCGGCGGCGGGCACTCCCTTCACGTGGTCTCGGACCTCACCATTGCCTCCCGCGAACACGGCAAGTTCAAGCAGACTGACGCCACCGTGGGCAGTTTCGACGCCGGCTACGGCTCAGCCCTGCTGGCCCGCCAGATTGGCCAGAAGTCAGCGCGGGAAATTTTCTTCCTGGCCCGCGAATATTCCGCCGAGGACATGGTCCGCATGGGCGCAGTGAATGCGGCCGTGGCGCATGCGGAGCTTGAGAACACGGCACTGGAGTACGCGGCAGACATTGCCCGCCAATCCCCACAGGCCATCCGCATGCTCAAGTTCGCCTTTAACTTGGCCGACGACGGTTTGGCCGGCCAACAGGTGTTCGCCGGTGAAGCCACCCGTTTGGCCTACATGACCGATGAGGCGGTGGAAGGCAAGGAAGCGTTCCTGGAAAAACGCGACCCCGACTGGTCCTCCTTCCCGTACTACTTCTAACCAACCCCCAACCTCAGGCGCCCATGAACATTGAACCACTGCTCAAAGCACTCTCCGAAGCACTCGCAGGCGAGGGCCCGGCCGTCCAAATTGCCTCCGATGGCGGCTTTGACCTTATCCCGCAGGCCGATCTGGGACTGCCCGACGGCGGCGAAACGGACATTGCCGCCGTCGTGCGCACGTCCGGAAGCACCGGCACCCCCAAGCGGACCATGCTCAGTGTGGAGTCGTTGGCGGCGTCGAGCGTGGGTACGGCCATGGCGCTGCGCGGGGAGGGCCAGTGGCTGTTGGCGCTGCCGCCCAATTACGTGGCCGGCCTGCAGGTTCTGGTGCGCAGCCTCTTCGCCGGCACCCGCCCCTGGGCCATGGACCTCAGCGGCGGCTTCACCCCCGAAGCGTTCACCGCGGCTGCCCGCGAGCTCACCGACAACACCCGCTTCACCTCGCTGGTCCCCACCCAGCTCACCCGCCTGCTGAACAATCCCACCGCCGAAACCCTCACGGTGCTGCGCCGCTTCAATGCGATCCTGCTCGGCGGCGGGCCCGTCAACCCCGTGCTGCTGGAAGCCGCCCGTGGCGCCGGCCTGAACGTGGTCACCACCTACGGCATGAGTGAAACGTGCGGCGGCTGCGTGTACGACGGCGTCCCGCTCGACGGCGTGCACCTGGCCATCCGCGAGGGCCGAATCTGGCTGGGCGGGCCCGTGGTGGCTGCCGGCTACCTGAATGATCCTGAACTGACCCGGACTGCCTTCGTCACGGAGGAGCACGACGACGAAGCGGTGCGTTGGTATGCCAGCGGCGACTTGGGCGAGATGGACGGTGCGGGACGGCTGCGCGTATTGGGCAGGATTGACGATGTCATCATCACTGGCGGGTTGAAGGTTTCCGCCAACACCGTGGTGCAGGGTTTGGAGCGTGTGCCGGGCGTGCGGGAGGTTTTTGTGGCTCCGGTGCCGTCGGCCGAGTGGGGCCAGCAGGTGGCGGCCATGGTGGTGGGCACCGGTACGGAACAAGAACTGCTGGCCCATGCAGGAGCCCGGATGGAACCGCAGCTGTTGCCCAAGACTGTGGTGTTTGTCTCTGAGTTGCCGCTGCTGGCCAATGGAAAGCCCGACAGGGCGGCGATTCTGGCGGCGTTGACGGCTGCCGCAACAACTGCCTAGGCGGCTGCCGGGGCAGAATTAGTCCTGCGGACCCATTGCGGCGTCTGCAGCCAAAGTTTTCATTTGCATCTCTAAGGAGTAACACCGTGGCCACTGTGGGGCAATGGATATCCGGGGCTCGGTTAAGAACCCTGCCCATGGCAATAGCGCCGGTCATCATCGGTACGGCCGCGGCCTACGAACTGGATGCCTTGCACTGGGACCGGGCAGTCCTTGCCGCCGTGGTGGCGCTGCTGCTGCAAATTGGCGTCAACTACGCCAATGACTATTCCGATGGGATCCGGGGCACCGATGAGGTGCGTGTGGGGCCCCTGCGCCTGGTGGGAAGCGGCGCCGCCCGTCCCCGTGACGTAAAACTGGCAGCCTTCGCAGCGCTGGGACTGGCCATGCTTGCAGGTTTGGCGCTGGTGCTGCTGTCCCAGGCCTGGTGGCTGCTGCTGGTGGGGGCGGGCGCCGTGCTGGCAGCCTGGGGTTACACCGGAGGGAAGAATCCCTACGGCTACATGGGGCTGGGGGATGTGTTTGTCTTTGTTTTCTTTGGCCCGGTGGCAACGTTGGGCACCACCTTCACCCAGGCCGGTCAGGTGAGCACGGCCGCGGTTTTGGGTTCCATGTCCACGGGCCTGATTGCCGTAGCGCTTCTGATGGCCAACAATGTCCGGGACATTCCCACGGACAGCGAGGTGGGCAAGCGGACGCTTGCGGTGCGGCTGGGAGACAGGAACGCACGTCTGAGCTACGTGGCCATGCTGGCATTGTCGGTGCTTTTGATGCTGATCATTGCCCCGGACAAGCCGTGGATTTTGCTGGTGGCGCTGCTCATCCCGTTCATGCTGATGCCCAGCTGGCTCATGCTCAAGGGCAAGAAACGCAAGAGCCTGATCCCCGTCCTGCAGCAAACGGGGCTGCTGAATTTGGGCTTCAGCGTGCTCTTTGCCGCCGCCATGGTCCTGACGGTCCTGACCCGCTAAAGTCCGGCCGCCGGCCAACCCCTGGAACGCAAGGGTGGTGATGGGTCCAGTTCAGGCCTTGCCAAGCCACTGCTGGAAGGCCGCCAAATGCTCCGGCGCCCCGTCCACTTGGACCTGCGCGGCATCCCGGCGGCCATTGATGTACAGGGCCAGTTCCACAGGATCCCCCACCAGCGTCACGCCATTCCCGCCCTTGACCTGCGCCGCTGCCGCATCACCGGGACGGGAGAGGCTTACCCCCACGGGGCTGCCTCTGAAAACCAGCCTGCCCATGAAGCGCAATTGCGCAAAAAGCTTGTTCAAGGCGCCCTCGGGCCGCTCCTGCGTCGAGGCTCCGCCGGCTCCACGCAAGGCATCCTCGTGATGCACCACGTACTCCACCAGCTGCCCCGCGTCGCCCAGCCAGCTCATGGGGTTCAACGCCCCGGTGCCGGCGGCAAACCTGTCCACCAGCCGCTGATAGCCGGGGGCGGTGGCGGCAGTTGCCACCAGCTTGTTCAGGCTGGTCTCATGGCCTGGCTCTTCCTTGCGGATGCTGTCTCTGAGTTGTTGCACAAAGGCGTGCTCCCGTTGCACCAGGTGGGCCACCAGGCGGCGCACGTTCCAGCCTTCGCACAGCGTGGGGGCATCCGGGTCCAGGCCCCGCAGGGAGGCCACCAGGGCCGCTCGTTCACTTTCACTGAACCGCATGGCGGGTCCTTTCAACGTGCTGCTTGAGGTATTGAATGGCGGGCCGCCGGTGCCGGCAGCTGTGGCTAGTCCGAACTCCCCGGCCGGCGGTTCTTCTGCGCATCCACCCAAATGTCAGGATTCTCATCAATGAGGGCGTCTTCGGCGTCGGCGTCCGCCGCGGCCTTCGCAGAGTGCGTGGTGGCTGCATTCGGGGCAAAGGTCTTGGCAACATCAGCCGTGGCGCCGGCACGCTGCTTGCGGAAAAATATGGCGCTGACCGCGAAGGCGCACAGGGCTGCCAAAAGAGCCGCGGCAAGGGGGGAAAGCTGCAGCCACAGGTAAGCTGCCAGAAAGAACGCCAGAAAGAGCACGCCGCGAATGAGGGAATATTTAAAGAAGGCCACGTCCGCCAGTTTAGCCGCTGAAGCTGGGCATACCCTCCTTGTCCACGCCCGTCGGAATTTGTTGAACATGGCTAGAATGGAGTATGCGCTACATCATTCCTGTGACCATTGCAGTTGTCCTGTTTGTGTACGGACTCATTGACTGCCTCCGCAGTGAAGCCAAAGATGTGCGGAGCATTCCAAAGCCCGCTTGGGTGGCCGTGATTGTGCTGCTTAATGTCCTGGGCGTGGCCCTGTGGTTCCTCTTTGGCCGCCCCAAATACGACGCTCCCCGACGGCAGGCCGGCGGTGCCCCGCCAGCGTCACGGCGCTCCCTTGCCCCGGATGACGACCCCGATTTCCTGCGCAATTTGCAGACCGGGCGGGCCCAGCGCCTGGAAGCTGAACGGCTGCGGAAATTACAGGCAGACCTCGACGCGCGGGAGGCCAAACTTCGCGAAGAACATCCCAATGACGAAACCAAGAAATAGCTGCGCAACCCTTCCTTGCGGACAGGCAGCTGAAAACGACCTCCCCCCGCAGGCCAGGCCCGTGTGGAAACTCAGGCCCCTGCCACCGGGGGTCTTTTTTTACATGGCCTCCTGTCCGGCTTAAAAATCGGAAGGCTCCCTGTTTGCAGGGACGGCAGCCTTCCCCTGGCAAATTCATGCCTTGATATCCGTTGGCGCAAGGATCGTCCCTCCCCAGCGGGCCACTGGATAAACAAGGTGCGGATCCCCGGCACCCCGAAGACCTGAAAGACCCAGTAGCGGTCTCCGCGGCGGCCGGCACGGGGAGGCTAGAGTTGCCGCGCCCTTTTGACGTTCCGGCTTCCGGCAATGATCAAAACCACGGGAAGGGCAAGGAACAGCGCCGTAAAACACAGGGTGAGAATGGCCCCGCGGGGCAGAGAGTCTGAATCGGCTTCCTTGATCCTGTCAATGACAGCAAAGTCGCCAGGGTTTTTTGGGTCGGCATAGCCTTGGACCGTGTCCCCGCTTTTCCAAGCGGGGGGCGGGTGCTGAGCTGATGATGTCAAGTTGCTTTGTTCCTGGTCCCGGTCCTTGATTTGTGCCTCCGCCATTTGGCCGTTGACCGGGTAGGCCACGACTGCGGTGGTCTCAGTGACATATTTTGCGGCGGTTTTGCGCCGATGTTCCACGAATTTCTCAACTTCCACGGATTGGACCACGGCGCTGGTCACCACCCCCTGCGACTTGAGGTGGTTGTACCGGAACTGCTCCGCATACTGGGCCGGCAGAAAAACCGCCGGGAAAACCAGCACCAGCACAGCCAGGCCAAGGCCCACCCACCGTAAAATTCCAGCGCGTTTGGCAATCCGTTCGCTGTTCCAACCCGGCGCGAAATAACCGGTCCCTTGCCCGTCATTGCGGTACCAGTTGGTGGTCCTGCTCATTTCAAAGGCGAAGCGGCTCGTTGATTTTCGCGGCGAGCGGGTCCAGCCCTCCGGGGGAAGGAATGGCGTGGCCGCGGACTGCTCCCGGGCCTGGTCCCGCAAGGTGGTTCTCATACGTTGTGTGCGCATTACGGCAAGGTCCCCTCCACAGTCAGCCAATCCGGACCCATTGAAAGTGGGCCGTTATGACACTACCGGATCCCGGAAAAGGACTGCCGGTTGGCACGCCCACCCACCCGGATTGTGAAACATATGTGGGTACAATCCTCGCAAAGAACCACCCGGGGGGTTATGGTGTAAAACACAGTCACCCGGGCCCGGAATGTCAAACTGGTTGACCACTACGTTGGGAGGGAACGTAAGTATGCCGAACACGAATGCCGCCAAGGACCGCGGCGGTGGGAAACGCAAAATCAAACGCGTGGCGGGCACGGCCATGCTGGCGGTGGGGGCATTGTTGTTGCCCGGATGCGCACCGGCAGATGATGTGCCCACCCTGACCTGGTACATCAACCCGGACGACGGCGGCCAAGCCGAGCTGGCGGAACTGTGCACCTCCGAGGCCAATGGCTCCTACCGGATTGAAACTTCCCTCCTGCCCAAAGACGCCGCCGCGCAGCGCGAACAATTGGCCCGACGGCTCGCCGCCGGCGACGCGTCCCTGGACATCATGAGCATCGACCCTCCCTTCGTCCCCGAGCTGGCGGAACCTGGCTTCCTGGCTCCCGTGCCGCAGGATGTTGCGGCCAACACCACCAAGGATGTGCTGGAGGGCGCCCTGGCGGGGGCCACCTGGAAAGATGAACTGGTGACGGTTCCCTTCTGGGCCAACACCCAAATCCTTTGGTACCGCAAGTCCGTGGCGGAAGCAGCGGGGCTGGACATGAGCAAACCCGTCACTTGGGATCAGATCATGGAAGCGGCGGAAAATGAACAAAAGTACCTGGGCGTGCAGGGCTCCCAGGCAGAGTCCATGACGGTATGGATCAATGCCCTGGTCGAATCAGCCGGAGGGCAGATCCTGCAAAACCCTGAAGCCCCGGCAGATGAGATTGAGCTGGGCCTGACCACTCCGGCCGGCGAAGCCGCCGCGGAAATCATTGGCAAAATTGGCAAGGATAATTTGGGCGGACCGGGGCTTCCCACCTCCACGGAAAATGATTCCATGATTTTGTTCCGGGGGGACAAGGGCTCGTTCATGGTGAACTATCCCTTTGTCTGGCCGGCCACCAACGCAGCAGTCAAGGCCGGCAGTGTGGAGCAGTCGGTCTTGGATGACATTGGCTGGACCCTGTACCCGCAGGTGGAAGCCGGGACCGACACCGCTCCCCCGCTCGGTGGCATCAATTTGGGTGTGGGTTCCAAAAGCAAGAATCCCGAACTCGCCTACCAGGCCATCGAGTGCATTGTGAAGCCCGAAAACCAGGCCACCTACTTTGTCACCAATGGCAACCCGCCGTCGAACTCGGCCGCCTACGACGATCCGCGGGTGGAAGAGCAGTTCCCCATGGCACCCACCATCCGGGAATCACTTCAACTCGCCGCACCCCGGCCGCAGACGCCGTTCTACAACGAAGTCTCCACTGGCTTGCAGCAACGCTGGACTCCCCCCGATGCGGTGGATCCACAGACCACTCCGCAGGAATCGCAGGACTTCATCCTTGCAGTACTTAAGGGGGAAAGGCTGTTGTGAGCACCTCACTTTCAAATAAGCCCGCAGGGGCGGCCAATCCGGCCAGCCCACGCCGTCGCAGTCAACGCAGTGACAGGTCCAAGGCCGAACGCAAGCTTGGCTGGCTGCTGGCCGGTCCGGCGTTCGTCGTCATGCTGGCCGTGACGCTGTACCCCATCCTGCAGGCCTTCTGGGATTCGCTGTTCTCCCTGCGGCTCACGGCCCCCGATGACACCGAATTCATTGGCTTCGCCAACTACCTGACCATTTTGTCCGACACCGTCTGGTGGCGCGGACTTGGTGTCACCGTCATCATCACGATCGTGACAGTGGTCATCGAGTTGATCCTCGGCTTCGCCCTGGCGCTGGTGATGGATAAGGCCATCAAGTCGCTGCGCGGCATTTTGCGCACAGCCATCCTGGTCCCCTACGGCATCATCACGGTGGTCTCCGCGTACGCCTGGTTTTACGCCTTCGACATCAACTCCGGCTACATCAACCACTGGTTTGGCTGGATCCCGGGCATCAGCACCGACTTGAACTGGTTCGCCGAGTTCTGGCCCTCGCTGTTTGTCATCATGGCCTCGGAAATTTGGAAGACGACGCCGTTCATCTCACTGCTGCTGTTGGCCGGCCTGGCCCAGGTGCCGGGTGAACTGACCGAGGCGGCCCAGGTGGACGGGGCCACCTGGTGGGAGCGGATGCGCAAGGTCATCATTCCCAACATGAAGGCGGCCATCATGGTGGCCGTGCTGTTCCGCACCCTGGATGCCTTCCGCATTTTCGACAATGTTTTCATCATGACAAATGGTGCCCATGGCACGGAGGTGCTGTCGCTTCTGGCCTATAGAACCTCCATTTCCCGGCTGGAAATTGGGCTTGGTTCCGCCATTTCAGTACTGCTGTTCCTGTGCGTCCTCATTATTTGTTTCGTTGCCATCAAACTCTTCAAGGTGGATCTGGCTGGATCTCAGGGAGGCAAAAAATGACCACCACGAAGCAGAAGATTACTTGGGCCGTCATCTCGGTGCTGGTGTTGCTGTACGCGCTCTTCCCGGTGGCGTCCATCCTCTCCACCTCCTTCAAGGCACCGAGCGATTTGACCTCGGGGAAGTTTCTGCCTTCATCGGGGTCCGGTACGTGGGAAAACTACGAACAGATCCTGGTGGGGGACGCGCAGGGCCTGTTCCTCTCGGCCCTGCGCAACTCCATTGGAATTGCGCTGATCGCCACCTTCGTTGCCGTGGTGCTGGCAACGCTTTGTGCCTACGCCATTGCCCGCCTGGACTTCCCGGGCAAGAAGGTGGTCCTGACCACCGCGTTGGCGGTTTCCATTTTCCCTGTCATCTCCATTGTCACGCCGCTGTTCAACCTCTGGCGCAACATTGGGCTGTATGACACCTGGCTGGGTGTCATCATCCCCTACCTCTCGCTGACCCTTCCCATTTCCATTTGGACGCTGGCGGCCTTCTTCCGCCAGATTCCGTGGGAACTGGAGCAGGCTGCGCAGGTGGATGGCGCCACCACGTGGCAGGCGTTCAGGAAGGCCATTGTTCCGCTGGCAGCCCCGGGCGTGTTCACCACTGCCATCATTGCGTTTTTCATTGCTTGGAACGACTTTGTCTATGGCATTTCGCTCACTTCCACGGAAGCTGCCCGCACGGTGCCGGCAGCTTTGGCCTTCTTCACCGGCGCCTCCCAATTTGAGGCACCCACGGGCGCCATCTCGGCGGCAGCAATCATTGTCACCATTCCCGTGGTGCTGCTGGTCCTGCTGTTCCAGCGTCAAATTGTTTCAGGCTTGACCCAAGGCGCCGTCAAGGGCTGATGCCCTCACTCACAGAAAAGGATCGCGAGCATGGCTGCAATCACCCTTAAGAACATCGTGAAGGAATACGGGGACGGTTTTCCCGCAGTAAACAATGTCAGCATTGACATTGCAGACGGTGAATTTGTCATTCTTGTGGGACCCTCCGGCTGCGGGAAGTCCACCATTTTGCGCATGATAGTTGGTTTGGAGGACATTTCCTCGGGGGAACTTCTCATTGACGGCAAGCGGGCCAATGACAAGGCGCCCAAGGACAGGAATCTGGCCATGGTGTTTCAAAACTATGCCCTGTACCCGCACTTGACGGTCTACGAGAACATTGCCTTCCCACTGCGTCTGGCGAAGGGAAAGCATAAGGAGGAGGATGTTGACCGCCTGGTCACCAATGCGGCCACCATGCTCGAACTGACCGACCACCTCCAACGCAAGCCGGCCAACCTCTCCGGTGGGCAACGGCAACGCGTGGCCATGGGCCGGGCCATTGTGCGCCAGGCCGATGCCTTCCTCTTTGACGAGCCGCTCTCAAACCTTGATGCCAAGCTCCGTGGCCAAATGCGTTCGGAGATTTCCCAGATGCAGCGCAGGCTGGGCACCACTTCCGTCTACGTCACCCACGATCAAACGGAGGCCATGACGCTCGGCGACAGGGTGGCGGTGCTGAAGAAGGGGGAACTGCAGCAAATTGCTTCCCCCCGGGAGTTGTATGAGCAGCCCATCAACTTGTTTGTGGCCGGCTTCATTGGTTCCCCGTCCATGAACTTCCTGCCGGCAAGCCTGGAGGGAAACACCCTCAAAACCTCCATTGGGGACGTGGAAATCAGCGCAGAGAAAGCCGCCAAGGCCAGGGAGCTGCCGTTGGTGCTGGTGGGGGTGCGCCCGGAATTCTTTGAGGATGCCTCACTGGTGGAGGAGCACAAGCTCCAGCATGGGTCCACGTTCGCCGCTGAACTCACCCACACTGAATGGCTCGGCAATGAGCAGTACGGCTACATCAACTTCGACCCGGCCCCGGAGGTCCGGGACATGCTCAACAGCCTGGCCCGGGACATGGATGCCGACGAGTTGCGCCCCCAGGTGGTGGTGACGCTCGACGCCGCCAGCAAGATCCGTGGTGGCCGTCCAGCCGAGCTGTGGCTGGATACGCGACGGATCCACCTTTTCGATCCCAAGACCGGGGAAAACCTCACCCGTGACGCCGAGGAAGGCGCCCGCCTGACGGAGGAGGCCGGTCAGGAACGTGCCGAGGAGATAGCCGCGGCACAGGACTAGACAACGCAGCAACCCGCCGTGCGGCCGGGCCTGCAATGGCAGCTGGTTTCCAGCTGACATTGCAGGCCTTTCGCGTCTGCCCGGCCCACGCACCTGGGAGCAGCCACCAAATGAGAACCAGGACGGGCTGGCCCGCGGAGGCCTGTTCAAGGGCATCGAGGCGAACAGGCACCAGCCCCATCCGGACTCCCTGCCGGCTCGACCCCAACGACGGCTCCGCAACGGTGATCCGCCAAAGCGGCAGCCCTCGCGCTGGCAGTCCCCGCCTGTGCCTGGGATTTGGTCAGCGCCCGGGAACTTGGAATTCCTTGGAAGTTGGAGTTCCCTGGAACTTGGAGTTCCTTGGGAGTTGGCGCATCGGCACCGGCTCAACAATGAACGTTTGTGGGACCCTGCCTTTACCATTAAGGCAGAAGCCGTCGCAGCCATTTGGAGCGCCCCGTGGACTATTTTGCAATCAACCTGCTGCGTGAAAACCACGCTGGCTGGTCCCTGCTTCGAGCTCAGCACGCACCGCTGGCCCTGACATTCTTCATGGTCGCCTTCACGGACCCCAACCTGCGCAATCTGGGACGTCAGGATCTTGTGGATGTGTTGGATGATGTGCTGTTCGGCCTGCGGGACTCCATGGGTCAGGACAGGTTTCCCCGTTCCGCCGGTGAATACTTGGATGATTGGGCCGAGCCCGACAAGGCCTGGCTGCGGAAGTTTTATGCCGACGGCCGCGATGAACCCGTCTACGATCTCACGGCCTCCACCGAGGACGTCATCCGCTGGGTGGAATCATTGCGAGGCCGCGACTTTGTGCCCACGCAGTCACGCCTGTCCAGCATTTTCAACCTGCTCAAGACCCTCGTGCAGGGCTCGGAAACGGATCCCCAGGCACGGTTGGCGGAGCTGGCACGCCAGCGCGATGACATTGACGCCCAAATGGAGCAGATCCGTGCCGGCGAAATCCCCTTGATGACGCCTCCCGAGGCGGTGGACCACTTCCACCAGCTGACCGCCCAGGCCAAGGACCTGCTTTCCGACTTTCGTGAGGTGGAGGCGAACTTCCGCAAACTTGACCGCAACCTTCGGGAACAGATTTCACGGTGGGAAGGTGGCCAAGGCGACCTTCTGGAGTCCATTTTTTCCTCCCAGCAGGACATCAGCGGTTCCCTGCAGGGCCGCACCTTCCAAGGTTTCTGGGACTATCTGATGTCACCCCGGCTGCGCTCCGAACTGCATGAGCTGCTGGAACGTGCCACCCGGATCGAGGCATTGTCCACGCAGAAGGGGCTGCATTCGATCACCTCGATGCAAAAGGACTGGTTGCCCGCCGTCGAACAAACGCAGGGCACCGTACGTCAGCTGTCGGCCCAAATCCGGCGCCTGCTTGATGACAAGGTCTTCCTGGAGGACAAGCGCATCATGACGTTGATCCGCAACATTGAGTCCGCCGCACTTGCTGTCCGCCCGGCACCCCCAATCGGCGTCTTTGCCGAACTCGCCCACCATGAGGTGCCTGTCAAGCTTCCCTTCGAGCGCCCTTTGTACGAACCGAGCCGACAGGTGTCCATCAACGATGCGGTTGACGTTGCGGAGGACCTTGAGGTGGATGCCCACGCGCTTTTCGACCAGTTTCATGTGGACACGCACCGGCTGGAGTCCAACATTGACTTTGTGCTGGCGGAAGCGGAACAGGCCACTTTGGCGGACGTCACCGATGCCTTCCCGCTGAGCCAGGGCCTGGCGGAGATTGTCAGCTATTTCCAGCTTGCCACTGATTCAGCGTCGGCCATCATTGACCCCGATGCCGCCCAAACCCTGTCGTGGACCCTGCCGGACGGCAGCCTCCGCGAAGCCACAGTCGAAAAGATCATTTTTGTGAGGCCATCATGAGCACCAACCCAGAGCAAATCCCCGACGCGGTTTTTCTTCAGGAAGCCCCGGCAGCGGGAACCCGCGCGCCCGACGGACTGCCACTGGTGGTGACCAGATTGTTCAAAGGAGTCATTTACCGTGACGCTGATGAAAAGTTGTGGCAGCGGCTCATGGAGCTGACCAACCAGACCCGGGACTACGTGGGCGTGTTGGGTTTGGAACTGGTCCTTGATGACAGCGAGGGCTATGCGTTCCTGCGCTCAAGCCCCGATGCAGATCCTGAGCTTCCACGCCTGGTCCCCCGCCGTCAGCTCACCTTCCACGTCAGCCTGCTGCTGGCCCTGCTGCGCGCCCGGCTGGCCGAATTTGACCAGCAGAACAGTGAAACCCGCCTGATCATGACGGCGGGCCAAATCAACGACATGGTCTCCGTGTTCCTCCCCCAGTCCAGCAATGAAGCCCGTGTCCTGGACCAGCTGGCCACCAACATCAAGAAGGTCACCGAGCTCGGCTTCCTGCGCAAACTTCGCGGTCAGGACCAAAGCTACGAAGTGGCCCGCATCCTCAAGGCCTACGTCGACGCGCAATGGCTTGAGGAATTTGATGCCCGGCTCTCCGACTACAAGTCCACACTGGAAGGCGCAGCCACAACATGAGCACCCAGACCCAGCCCGGCCTGTTTTCCCTGGATGAACTGTCCGCTGACGACGCCGGCGCCCGACCGGGATTTCGGCTGCACCGGCTGGAGGTGCTGAACTGGGGCACCTTCAACAATGCCGTCCGCACCTTCCGGCTGGAGGGGGAGAACAGCCTGCTCACCGGCGACATTGGTTCCGGAAAATCAACCGTGGTGGACGCCATCACCACGCTGCTGCTGCCCGCCAACCGCATTGAATACAACAAGGCCGCAGGCGCGCAAAAGAGGGAACGCAGCCTCATGTCCTATGTGCGTGGCTTCCATAAAAGCACCCGCAGCGGCATTGGTGATGCCTCGCGCCCGGTGGCGCTGCGCGGGCCCGGGACGTATTCCGTGATCCTTGGCGTGTTCCACAACGCCGCACTGGACAAGACGGTCACCTTGGCCATCACCCTGTGGGCCACCCAGGAAGCGGGACAACCCAGCCGTTTTTACTCCATTTCCGAAACCGGGCAGTCGATCAAGGACGACTTCTCCCACTTCGGGGCGGACATTGCCAAATTGAAGCGGCGGCTCATTGCCAACGGAAGCAGGACCTTCCCTTCCTTTGAACAGTATGGTGCCGCCTTCAAACGCCACTTTGGCATTGGATCAGCCCAGGCCATGGATTTGTTCCACCGCACAGTGTCCATGAAGCAGGTGGAAAACATCACCCAATTTGTGCGCACCAACATGCTGGCGGAGGACGATGTTGCAACGCGCATCAAAAACCTGCTGCACCACTTTGACGATTTGAAGAAGGCACACCACGCGGTGCTCCGGGCCAAGGACCAGATCCGCATGCTGGAGCCCGTGCGGGACAACGCCGCCCGCCATGATGCGTTGAGCGGGGACTACAACAGCTCATACCTGCAGCGTGAGCAGCTCTCACCGTGGTTCAGCACCCAAAAGCTTGAGCTCAGCGAAGCCCACCTGCTGGAACTCAAACGTGCCTGCGCCAAGGTTCAGGAGCAGCAAACCTCCCTGTCAGTTGAACTTGGTGCTTTGAACCGGGAGTTGGCCGAGCTGCGCGATGACATCCGCAACAGCGGAGGGGGACGGATTGCTGCCATTGAGGCGGAGCTTGCCCGGCTCTCGCTCCAGCAAGGTGCCCAGCGCGAGCGCCATACCAGCTATTCCGACGCCGCCACCGTGCTTGGTCTGTTTGCCCCCGAGGACCAGGTGGTGTTTGACGCCAATGCAGCGGCCCTGCCTGGGGTGGAAAAGCACTTGATCCAAGCCAATGCCGAGTTCCAGGACCAACGCACGGCCCTGGACCGCCAGCGTTCCGAGGCCCGTGGGCAGGCGGGCCAGTTACAGGAGGAACTTCAGAGTCTGATGAACAGGCAAAACCTGCTGCCCAGCTGGCTGATAGCACTGCGGAAAAGGTTGTGCGAGGGAACAGGCATTGCCGAATCGGAACTGCCCTTTGCCGGCGAGCTGTTGAAGGTCCGTGACTCGGAGGCCGCCTGGGAAGGCGCGGCGGAACGCACCCTGCACGGTTTTGCCCTGTCCCTGTTGGTCACCGGAACGCACTATGCCGCGGTCAGCGACTGGGTTGAGTCAAACAACCTGCACGCCCGCCTGGTCTACCTGAAGGTTTCCAACCATCCCGCCGCGTCCGCCGCAGCGCCGGGAACCCTTGCCAGCAAGATCGGCATCAAACCCGGCTCATCCCTGCGCGACTTCCTGATCCATGAACTCAGCCGCCGTTTTGACCATCAGTGCTGCGAAACCATGGACGAGTTCCGCCGCCATCCCAAGGCACTGACTGTCAATGGCCAACTCAAAAGTGGCGGCGGGCGTCATGAAAAAGATGACCGCAAAGCGCTGACGGACCGTTCCAGCTACGTTTTGGGGTGGGACAACCATGACAAGACCGTACGGCTGCGGGCGGCACTCGAACAAGCCGAAGGCCAAGCCCACACGGCCGTTGACGGCCTGGCCCGCGTCGACGCCCAACTGGGCAAACTGGGACAGCAGCAACGGCTCATCGGCACTGTCACCGCCGTCACAGGCTTTGCCGAGCTCAACTGGCAGGCCACCGCACGTGCCATGGCGGGCCTGAAGGAGGAGAAGACCGTCCTGGAGTCCTCCAACGACATCCTGCGCGAGCTCAGCCGGCGCGAGGCGGAGACTGCAGAAAGGGTGGCGAAAACCCAGGACAAGCTCAGTGCCATGGATCGGCGCATTGGCTCCCATGAAGCGGACATGAGGACCATCAATGAACAAATTGCCCAGTGCAGGGAATCACTGGCACAGGAACCGCTGACCGACAGCATCGAAGTGTTGACTGCCTTGGAAGGGCTCGCCCAAGTGATCCTTGGAGCCGAGGTGCTCACGTACAAAAACACCGATCAAACCGAGCGCAAAGCCCGCGGCAAACTCACCTCGGCCATTGATGCCCTCAGCCGGCGCATGAGCACTGCCGAGGGCACCACCATTCGCCACATGACTGATTTCAGGAACAAGTACCCGTCGGAGACCACCGAGCTTGACGCCTCACTGGATGCTGTCCACGAGTTCAACAAGATGCTGGCACAGCTGGTGGACAACGATCTGCCCCGCTTTGCCACCCAATTCAAGGATTCGCTGACGCAAAACACCATCCACGAGATTGTTGCCTTCAATGCCTTCCTTGATGCCCGCAAGCAGGACATCGTCTCCCGCATAGATGAGATCAACGAGTCCCTGGCCCGGATTGAATACAACACCGGCCGGCACATCCAGTTGGAACCCCGGTCCAGCCAAGATCCGGAGGTGCGGGAATTTGGCGCCGAACTGCGGGCCTGCTCCGAGGGCAGCATTGGCGCGCAGGAACAATATTCGGAGCAGAAGTTTTTGCAGGTGGAAGCACTTGTGGAACGTTTCCGGGGCCGCGAGGGACGCACCAGCCTGGATGAGCGCTGGACTGCCAAGGTCACTGACGTGCGCAACTGGTTCACGTTCTCAGCTTCTGAAAAATGGACGGAAACCGGTGAGGAACACGAGCATTTCACCGATTCGGGCGGAAAATCGGGTGGGCAAAAGGAAAAACTGGCCTACACCATCCTGGCCGCGGCACTTGCCTTCCAGTTCGGGATTGCAGCGGGCTCCGGCAACCAGCGGTCCTTCCGCTTTGTGGTCATCGACGAGGCGTTCGGGCGAGGTTCGGACGAATCCGCAAAATACGGTCTGGAGCTGTTCAAGCGGATGAAACTTCAATTGCTTATTGTCACGCCGTTGCAAAAGATCCATGTCATTGAGCCCTTCGTGGCCAACGTGGGGTTCGTGGCCAATGAAACCGGCGCCGATTCCCAGCTGCGCAATATGAGCATCCAGGAATACCGGGCTGAGCGGGCCAGGCGTGAGCACTGACCCACCGCGGTGGACCACGCCCGGTGACGTGCGGACAGCGGCGTTGCGGTCCTGGAACAGCGGTGAACTCCTGCGTGAGGCCACGTTGCCCACGGGAGTTCATCCCCGCCGTCGTGCCCTGAAACATCCCACCGCCACGCAGCTGCGAACCAACTACGCCCTCGCCGCGGCATGGGCTGCCTCGTGGGAACCGGCACCACGGGCGTGCTCGCTGGAGCATGTTTCCGTGGGTGCCAACACCATTGGCGCCAATACCTTGCCGGCCGCGGCGGTGTTTGCCTCCGCCGGTGATGAAATCCTGTTTTTGGGGCTGGGCCGGGAAGCAGCCAGCTTTGCCGAACTTTTTCGAAGGCTGGCCGGCGTCGATGCCAGGCTGTCGGCCTGGGCAATGCTGCGCCCCCTCGAATTGCTCAAATACGGGCAGGATGCCCTGACGGCGGCCCGGGTGGCCGTCTGGTTCGCCGAAAACCCAGCACCCGGGATCTATCTGCGTCAACTGTCCCTGCCGGGTGTCCACACAAAATTCGTGGAAAGCCACCGCAGGCTCATTGACGGGATGCTCGCGGTATTGTGCCCCGAGAGGCCTCTTGGCGGCAGGAATTACGCGCGCAGGCACGGTTTCCGGACCGGTCCGGACCGGGTGCGGGTGAGGTACCTGGATCCGGCCGCAGCGCCCATGGTGGGGATGGATGACCTGGAAATGACCGCCGCCGCGTTCGCCGCCCACCCGATGGACATCGACCGGATCATCACCACAGAAAACCTGGTCAACTTCCTGGCACTGCCCCCGGCGCCGCGGACGCTTGCCGTTTTTGGCGGCGGTTACGGCTTCGAAGGCATCCGGAACGCTGCCTGGCTTGCTGGTGTCGACGTGGCCTATTGGGGTGACATTGACACCCACGGCTTTCATATTCTGGACCAGCTGCGCAGCCACCACCCGCATGTGCGCAGCATCCTGATGGATGCGGAGACCCTGCTGGCCCACAGGGATTTTTGGGGCAGGGAAGATGCGCCCAGCCACGCAACGCTGACACGCCTGGATGACTTTGAAAACACCCTGTACCAGGCACTCAAGGCCGGAACCCACCAGCGGCATCTACGCCTGGAGCAGGAACTGCTGCGTTGGGACTGGGTGCTGGCCCGGCTTCCCTGAACCGGGGCCGGCCCTTTCCACCGGCGCTCCGGCCAGCGTGCCGGCGGAAAGGGAACCTCCCTGGTGGGCCTACGCCGCAGCCGGGAACACCTGGACCACAGCGGGCCGGGGAGCGCGCACCGCACCGGGTGCCGGCGTCGCACCATCAGCGACAAAGTCCGGGAAAAGCGACTCGTGCCTGCCGTAGCTGCCGTCCTCTCCCGGGTGCTGGACGGCCACATAGACCATGGATTCCTCGTCATGGATGATGGGTCCGCAGGTTTCGGCATTGCGCGGGACAGAGAGGAACTGCTGAACGTTTCCGCGGTCGCCGCCTTCCAGACCCACCTTGAACAGACCGTCATTGCGGTTGATGACCGAGGGCGCCCCATCGGTGGAGATCCACAGATTGCCCGCGGAGTCGAAGGCCAGGTTGTCGGGGCAGGAGATGGGGCTGACCTTCTCCACCGGGAAACCACTGAAGTACGTTTGCTTGTTTTGCGCCGGATCACCGCACAGCATGAGCAGGTTCCAGTTGAACACCGTGGCGGTGGAATCTCCCCCGTCCTCAATGATTTCCACAATGTGCCCGTCCCGGTTCTCGTTGCGGGGGTTGGCCTCGTCGGCCTTGGCCCCCTTTTCCACGCCCCGTTTGCTGTTGTTGGTGCAGGCCACGTAGACCTTGCCTGTGGCCGGGTTCGGTTCCACGTCTTCGCAGCGGTCCATTTTTGTGGCTCCGGCCTTGTCCGCGGCAAGGCGCGTGTACACCAAAACCTCCGGCACGCTCATGCCATCAATGGCGCTCCTGCCGTTGACCACCAGCGGCAGCCAAGCGCCGGTTCCGTCAAAGGATCCGTCCGCGGGCAGCTTCCCTGATCCGTCAATCTCAGAGGCGGAGTTTCCGGCAAACTGGGCCACGTACAAATCGCCCTCGGAGAGCAGTGTCATGTTGTGTGCCTTGTCGTTCTCCTGATACTTGCCCTTTGACACAAACTTGTACAGGTAGTCGAATCGTTCGTCGTCGCCGGAGTACGCCACCACCCTGCCGTTCCTGGCCACGATGACATTGGCCCCCTCATGCTTGAACCTGCCCATCCCCGTGTGCTTTTTCGGCACGGAGTCCGGGTCTTCGGGGTCAAGCTCCACAATGTAGCCGAAGCGGTTGGGTTCGTTGCGGTGGTCTTCGCCTCGGGCGTCGAAGCGGGGATCGTCCTTCTCCCAGGCCATCGTCGTTTCCTTGTCTTCGAGCCCATAGCGCAGGTCCTCCACGGAGGTGCCGGAGGTCCGGAAGAAGCCGTTGAAGTTTTCCTCGCCCGAGAGGATGGTGCCCCAGGGTGTGGTTCCACCGGCACAGTTTCCCAGCGTGCCCAGCACCATTCGGCCTTCAGGGTCATCAACTGTCTTGACCCAGTCGGTCCCGGCCAACGGGCCGGTGAGTTCAAAGGTGGTGTCCAAGGTCAGGCGCCGGTTGAGCTTGCCGCCACGCACATATTCCCACGGTGTTCCGGCTTTGTCCCGGGAAAGTTCCACCACGCTCATGCCGACGGCGCTGCGGTAGATGTTGCGCCGAAGCTTTTCCTCAGCCGCATCGACCGGGGCCGCGGGGAACATGATCTCGGGATTGACGTATTCATGGTTGCACACCAGCAAACCCTTTTTACTGTCGGGTTGGCGCAGAATCTCCGTGTAGTCGTTGTTGTAGCCAAATTGGCCGGCCTGCGCCTCGGGGCTCTGGCCGGCAAAGTCAAAGTCAGGGGTGCCGGCAAACAAGGGCTCACCCCAGCGGATGATCGGAGACCATGCGTAGCCCTCGGGGACCACAAAGGTGTCCATGCCCGCATCCACGGGCTCAATGGGGGCGAATTCCAGTTTGCCGGAGGCCGTGGAACCACCGCCGTCCTCAGGCTTGCTGCCGCACGCCGTCAGCACCACTGCGGCACTGAGGGCACCAGCCAAACCAAACGCTGCGCGGCGGGAAATTTCCTTGGCGACAATGTCCCGGAAATAGCTGTTGGAGGAGGTGTTGCAGACGGCCTTGGCACAGGCATTGTCACATTTGAGTGCGCAGGTGACGGCGCTGCGCTTGCCACGGGTATGGCCGAGCATGGGCAGAAACTTTTTCAAATCGGTCATGGCAAAAACGTCCTTAATGCGGTGCAAGTGGGCAGCGGTGACAGCCACAGTGGCAGCGCCAAGGAACCGGCAGGGTGCTAAATGGTGAACAGGGCATGAACCGGCACCCAACCATCCCGTCAGGACGGTCCGCCACTGGTCGGGACTTGCATCCGGCAACTGCTCAATGGTGGGCTGTACCCATGAAAAAAATCCTGGGGATTCTTGCACTGGCGCTGTTGACCATCTTGGGCGTTGCACCGGCAGCACTGGCCGATTCACCCACCAGCATCGTGGTGGAGGACACCGCCGGGGTGCTGTACCAGCCCCAGCTCGTGCCGGCGCTGGAAGCCATTGACTTCCGCGAGCCCACCCAAGTGGTGGTTTACACCCGCAACGGCAAATACAGCGACAACTTCAATGAGGAAGTGCTGCGCTACGCCCGTGCGGAACATCCCGAATGGATCAGCGCCGACGGACAAAAATGGGCCGACGGCCTGTTCATCTTTGCCTTTGATCCGGTGGGACGGCAGGTGGGCACCTACATGGGCGAGGACCGCAAGGTATCGCTGTCCAAACAGGAAGCCATTCAAGATTCCGTGAAAGACCTCTTCCGCGAGGCCCAATGGACCGACGGGACCATTGCCGGCGTGGAAAAGGGCGCAAAACTGATCAACCAGCCGTGGTACCAGTCGGCCGCCTTCATCATCACCACCAGCATTGCCGGCGGCTTGGCTGTTTTGGGATTCGGGACGTGGGCCGCCGTCCGCGCCGTCAACCGCAAAAAAGCGGCGGACAACATCAAGCGCGGGGATGCGGGCTATTCCAGTGTCAGCCTCGCCTTGGACGTCACCGAGCTGAACGCCAAAACCATCCCGGAATCGTCCTCCTACGGGGCCCTGGTGCTGGAGAAGTACCGCAACTTCAGCAACCTCTACAACCGGGCGGGAGACTTGAACCAACAGGCGCACGGCTTCAGCAAAAAGGAGCTCGCCAAGGCCAAAAACGTCAAGGTCACCAAGAAATACGCCGACCTCGCCACGGAGTTGGATGATTTGGACGACGTCATTGCGGACACCAACACGCTTTTAAACAAGTACGCCGGGTGGGGAGAGGCGTGGGACAGGCAGGTTCAGCCGCTGGCCGAGGACCTGGAAGAGCTCTCCGCGCTCCTGTCCCAGCGCGAGGCGAGGGACGTGCCCACCACTGCTGCCCTGGCCTCATTTCAAAGTGAGAAAAGAGCGGAGCTCCAGGCCTTGGCAGCCGATTTCGAATCCGAACGCCTCACCCCGGAACAGGCCCTGGACCGCCTTAAGGCCCTGCGGAAGGATTTGACGAAGCTTTTGCAGCAGCACTCTTCAGCAATGATCAACAAATACGCCAAGAACAGTGCCGAAAAGGACAAGATGCGCGAATCCATGGAGAAAAGCCGGCGGAACGATCCCCGCGTGCGCCAAAGCAATATTTTGGGCGCCGTCTATGGCTGGAACACCTTTTACTCGGTGCACTCCTTCCAGAACGGCTATCAAAGTGGCAAGAGTGCTGTGGACAGCTCACGCAGCTCCAGCTCCGGCAGCAGCACCGGTTACGGCTCCAGCGGCGGCAGCTTCTCCGGCTCGGGCAGTTCCTCGCGCTTCTGAGCTGGCAGAAGTGCGGGCCGGCCGGCCCGGCCCCTACTTCTGCGGGGGCATCACGGGGTGGGGCGGTGTTTCGCCGCGGACCATGGCAATGGCATTGGCCGCGGCAAGCCCGGCCATCTTGGCCCGCACCGCAACGGTGCCGCTGCCTACGTGGGGCAACAGGACAGTATTGGGCAGTTCCGCCAAGCCCGGTGCCAGCGCCGGTTCATGCTCGTACACATCCAGTCCGGCACCGGCAATGACACCCTGCCGCAGGGCCTCCACCAGGTCCCTCTCCGCCACCACGGGGCCCCGGGACGTATTGATGAGAAACGCCGAGCTTTTCATGGCAGCAAAGGCGGCTGCATCCATCAAATGCCTGGTTTCCGCCGCCAAGGGCACATGCAGGGACAGGAAATCAGCACGCGCCAGCACTTGAGGCCAGGGCAACTGCGTGGCTTTCCCGGCGAACTCCCCCAATTCCGCAGCACTGACGATCCGTTCCGCCGGTGGCCGGGGTGAAAAGATGACCTCCATCCCAAAGCCCAAGGCCCTGCGGGCGGTGGCACGGGCAATGCGGCCAAACCCCGCCAGGCCCAAAACCTGCCCGGAGACGTCACCGCCCAGCATGAGGTCGGGGGTCCAGCCGTTGAACTTGCCCGCACGCACCAGGGCGTCAGCCTCAATCACGCGCCGGGCGGTGCCAAGCATGAGCAGCATGGCAATGTCAGCGGTGGCGTCCGTCAAGACGCCCGGGGTGTTCCCCACGGGAATTCCGCGGCTTGCAGCAGCTGCCAAATCAATGTTGTTCACCCCCACTGCATAATTGGAAACGCCGCGCAGCTGCGCCGACGCCAACAACTGCGCATCCACCGCATCCCCCAGCTGAGACAGCAACACGTCAAAATCACCACTGGCACACAGCCCGCGCAGTTCCGCAGCCCCCGGCGGGCTCGGCAGGACCGTGACGTCACCGGCTTCGTGGAGCATGCGCAGGCCCGGATCAGGAATGCGCTCGGTGAGCAGGAAACGCAAAGTCATCAGGAACGCTCCTTAGGCACCGCCGCGGACCCGGCTGACCCGGCGGGTGCAGCTGCCTCGGCGGAATCTTCAATGTACCGCTTCGCATTGATCATGACGGCCCCGCACATCATGACCACCAGGCACGCACCCAACATGACAAAGGACGCCGTCCACGAACCAGTCGCGTCATGAATGGTGCCAAAGAACAACGGTGCTATGCCGGCACCTGCGTAGCCAAGCCCTTGGCTGAAACCGGAGAGGACCGAGGAACCGTGTGTGGTGCGCGAGCGCATGTTCACCATCAACAGAGCCGTGGCGAAGGTGCCCTGGCCCAGCCCGGAGAACGTCACCCAAAGCCAGGTCCAGTCCAGGGGTGCCACATACAGGCCCACGTGGCCCACCAGCCAGCACACCGCAAAAATGGAAATGGCCACGATGGGGTTTTTCATCCGCGGCACCCACAGCGGCACCAACAAGCTCACGGGCAAACCCAGGATGGCAAAGTAGGCCAGGGCCGTGCCCGCAGTGGCCGCATCCAGCCCCTGTCCGGAAAGGTAGGGCGGCAGCCAGGTGAAGTACACGTAGGTCTGCGCAGAGTTGCCGGCCAGGAAGATCGCCAAACCCCACGCCACCGGCGAGCGCCATGGACGCAGCCGCGGCTGCCCGGTGGCCGGAATCCCAACGTCCACTGCCGGGCCGGGGGCAGGCGTTGACTTTGCCGCAGGGACTTTCTGGACACCGGCCGGGAACTTCGCTGTGCTGCGCGCGTCCCGGACAAACTGCGCCGCCCATGGCAACAGCACCATGAAGCTTAGGGACGCCCACATGGCAATGGACACCCGCCAGCTGGTGGCATCGGCCACCGGCACCGCCAACTGCGGGCTGATGGCTGTGCCCACTGACAACAGCGTCACATAGCCGGCGGTGACCATGCCCACCCTGTCCGGGAAGTACTTTTTCACCAGCGGGGGCAGCACCACATTGCCAATTCCGTAACCAGCCATGATCACCGCTGTCAGCACCAAAAAAGGCCATACCTCCCCCGTGGCAGCACGTCCCAACTGCCCCAGCGCCGCCAAGGCAATCGCGGCAATCAACGCCTTCTCCAGGCTGAAGCGACGAATGAGTACGGGTGTCAACAGACCGAATACGGCAAAAAGCAGCGGCGGCAGGGTGGCCAGAAGACCGGTGGTTCCCGCCGTGAACCCCAGCTCCCCCGTCAGCTCACCCAATAACGGTGGCACCACCGACACTGCCGGACGCAGGCTCAGCGCCATCATCAAGATGCCCAGCAGCGCACCAAGCCGTCCTGTCCAGGGGTGTTTTTTAACAAAGTTCGTCACTGCTCAACCCTAGCCAACATGGACCAATGCCCAAGACTTGGCGGCCGTGCCGCGTGGGAGCTCGTCATACGGGGCAATTTCGGCATGATCATGCACAAAGCCGGCCCCGCTGGGATTAGGATGGGGCATCGGGCCTGTCATTTTTTAGAAAGGCACAGCCAACATGAATGCAGCTGACTTGGGCGCAGCCCTGCGCGCCCGGCGTCGGGCACTGCACCTGACACAGATTGAAACGGCTGATCTGGCCGACATCTCGACCCGTGTGCTCAGCGACCTGGAGAACGGCCGGGAAACCGTGCGCCTGGACATTCTCACGGCCGTCGCCTCCGCCTTGGGCATGAACCTGTCCCTGCAGGTGGCCGGCAAATGAGGGAACCCGAGTCCGCCAAACACGTCACCCAGGCCGTGGTGTATAAAAAGGGCCGCGCCGCTGCGACCTTGACCCGCAATCCCAGCCTGGGCGTGGTGTTCTCCTATCTTCCCGGATACCTCAGCGACGGCGCCCCGGCCATTGCCTCCACCCTGCCGGCCATTGATGTGCCAGTCACCTTTGGCCACGGCAGCGTGCCGGCGTTCTTTGCCGGCCTTCTGCCCGAGGGGGAGCGTCTGGCGAAACTGCGTTGGGCGGTCAAAACCACCATTTCGGACGAATTCTCACTGCTCCTTGCCGCCGGCGAGAGCCCCGTGGGGGATGTGCAGATTGTCCCCTCGGGCGAGAAACCGCAGACAATTCCGCCGCTGTTGACGGTGAGCAAAACCATGGACACCATCCGCTTCGCCGACTTCGCCGCAGTACCCGGACCCGTGGACAGATGCGCCCTGCCCGGGGTCCAAGACAAGGTCACCGCCTCCTACCGCTATGACAAGGACGCCAGCCGGGCCTACATACTGAAGTTCAATGACGGCAGCCACGCCCGGCAGGTGGAGACGGAGCAGCTGTTGTTGACCAAGGCCCGTGGCTTGGGCATTCCCGTGGCGGACGCCCGCCTGGTGCATGACGCCGCCGGCCAGGCCGCACTGCTGGTCTCCCGTTTTGACAGGTCCCCCAGTGGACCGCTGGCCGTTGAGGACTGTGCCCAGCTGCTGGGCTTGCTGCCGGCGCGCAAGTTTTCCGTGCCCACCGAGGCGGTGGCGGCAGCCGCTGTGGGCATGTGTGCCTCCCAGGCCCTGGCTGCACGGAACATTTTTTTGCAGTTCCTCTTTGCCTGGCTCACCGGCAACGGCAACCTCCACGCAAAAAACATCTCCGTGCTTCAACAGCCCAGTGGTGAATGGCTGGTGGCCCCTGCCTATGATCTGCAGTGCACGCTCGCGGCGGAAATTGAACAGGGCTTTGCCGCCGGCGTCCCCGGCGGCATCCTGACGGATTTGACCGACGGGGACCCGTCCCGTGATCCAGGCATGGCCCTCCCCGTGGGCGGCAACGCCGGCAGCCGTACGGGCCTGAACCGCAATGACTGGCTGCGGCTGGGCCGTTCCCTGCATATCCCGGAACGCCTGGTGGCCAAGTGCATTGACAGGGCACTGGCTGCCTCGTCCTTGACCACGGAGGAGCTGCCCTTCGAGCGGGGGGTCAGCGCTGCCGTCGTGCGCGTGCTGGGGATCCGGCGCGCGGCTTTGACGCGTTGAGGGGCAGGAATACTTTTACTGACAAATGGCGGCTAAACTGTCTCCATGCCTCGAATAGCTGCCCCCACCAACGCGGCGCAGCGTGAACAAACCCAGCGCAAAATCCTCAATGCCTTTGGCGAACTGCTTTTTACCCACGGACTCCCCGGCCTGACCATGACGGATGTGGCCCGCACCGCCGGCGTGGGCCGCACCGCCGTCTACAACTACTTCGCCGATCTGGAGCAGTTGCTGGTGGCCTACGCACTGGATGAGACTGGCAGGTTTGTGGTGGATCTCAAGGCCCGGCTGCAGGGGATTGAAAATCCCGTGGACCGCCTGGCCGTGTACGTGCGGGCACAGCTGGAAGACCTTTCCCGCCGCCACCTGCCGCCGGGACCGGCCATGCGCTCGGTATTGTCCAGCGAATCCTTCAAGAAACTGGGCATCCATGTGGGCGAACTCAACACGCTGCTGATGGACATTCTGCGTGACGGCATGGAACAGGGCTTTTTGCCGCAGGCCAACATTGAGGAACTCGTGCAGCTGATCCACGGCTCCATGACAGCCAGCGCCGCACGCCGCAGCGCCGACACCCCCGACGAAGACCATATAAGTTCTGCCGTGCGTTTCATCCAGGCCGGGGTTGGCGCCGCCTTCACAGCCGGGGGACGGCCTGTGCGGCTGGAGCGTTAGGGCAGCATGCTGATGCGCTGCCCCGCCGCTGCGGGGCTGACTGGCTGCTGGTCCGGTGCCGGACCGCTGGCAGGCGGGCTCAGATGCGGGCAGGCAAGCACCCCGGGGGCCACGCTGACCTCGGGCACCGCCAGCACCGCCGTGAAGGCGCTGGTGAGGATCACGTCCACGCTGGCATCGCTGCGCTCATCTTGAATAAAGTCGCTGCCGGCAAACTGCCGCTGCAGCGTCAATGCCGCGGCATGGCCCTCTGCACCTGACACCACCACCGCCGGTGCCGTCAAAGCCGCGGATGCATTGGCCACTTCCTGGACCACAAAGCCCCTGCTCCGCAGTTCTTCCGCCACCTGCCCCGCCTGCCCCTCCCTCGCGCCACCGTTGTAGACATTGACGGTGACGGTGTTGTTGGGCGCATAGGCCAGCGTGGATGCCGGGCAGCTTGCGGGTGCAATGTCGGGATCGTCATTGCCGGCGGGCAGTGTCAGCTCCCCACGCTGGATCATGGCCGCCAGCACCACTGCCGCCACCACCACAGCCAGCAGCAAAACCAGTATCACGCCATGGAGAATGCGGCGGCGGATTGAAGCGGTGCTGAATTCCGGGGTCTCCGGCTCGGGAAAGGCCTCCGTCAGGCCCCGGCTGTCCACAATGTGGTGGCCCCGCCAGCTGGTGCCGTCCTTGGCACGTCTGCGTTCCTGCCGGAGCTCAAAGGCCGCGTCCTTGGCTTGCCTACGGGCAGCACGTTGCGCCTGGCGGAGCTGGCGGGAGGTGGGGGAACCGGCGTCGTCCCCCACACCGCCCGCAGGCTCCCCCGCAGGCGGGCTAGTCATCGATCACCAGAACCCGGGCATGCAAAATGGTGCGTTGGTGCAGGGCAGTGCGGACGGCCCGGTGCAATCCATCCTCCAAATACAGGGTGTCCCGCCACTGCACCACGTGCGGGAACAAATCACCAAAGAACGTCGAATCCTCCGCCAACAACGCTTCCAGGTCCAGCTGTGCCTTGGTGGTCACAAGATCCGCCAAGCGCACCTGGCGCGGCGGCACACCCGCCCAGTCCTTTGGCGTCACATGGCCATGGTCGGGGTAGGGGCGTTTGTCGCCAACAGCTTTGAAGATCACCCCACCAGACTAGGTACTTCCCCGCCCTAAAAGATACTGACACGCTTTAGCGCAGCCCGCTAAGTTGCCAAAAGGTTACCGAAAGTGGCCCCAGCTGCGCCGCTGCTGCGACTATGGGTTCATGAATCTTTTGCAACCGCCGCTTGCCCTGCTCCTGGACGTGGACGGCCCACTGGCCAGCCCCCTCACCCGGCGCGTGGCCCCGGACATCATTTCCAGCCTGATTGCCCTGGTCCGCCACGGCATTCCCGTGGTGTTCAACACCGGCCGCTCCGACGCCTTCATTGCCGATCAGCTCATGGCCCCCATGCTCCAGGCCGGACTGCCAGCCGGCGCAACTGTGCACGCCATTTGTGAAAAGGGCGCCGTCTGGTTCAGCTTCACCGACGCCGGCCCCGGGAACATCCAGGTGGACCATGAGCTGGCCATGCCTGCCGCTTTTGGCGACGCGGTCCGGGAGCTCGTGGCCCATTCCTACGCCGAGTACATGTTCTTCGATGAGACCAAACGCGCCATGGTCTCCGTGGAGCAAAACATCGAGGTGGAAAGCGCCGCTTATTTGGCGCAGCAGGCCAAGTTCGACGCCGAGGTGCTGGCCTTGCTGTCCGCCCACGATTTGGGGGCCGTGCACCTGGCCCACCAGGCCCCGGATTCCAGCGGTGGCATTGACTACCGTGTGGACCCCTCCATCATTTCCACCGACATTGAATCGGTGCGTCTGGGCAAGGACCTCGGCGCCAGCCGCGCCGTGGAACTACTGGCCGCCCAGGGCATTGTGCCGCAGGCCTGGCGCACGGTGGGAGATTCCCGCACCGACTACGCCATGGCCGACTGGCTGCATCACCAAGACCACCCTGTGGTGCACGTGGACGTCCGCCCGGCCGACGGCATGCCGGAAAAGCCCTACCCGATCAAGACGGCCGCGCACCTTGAACTGGGTGGGGACGTCACCAATGACGCCGCCGGCGCGGCGTTCCTGCAGTTCTGGTTGGACACGCTGGCCCGGTAGTGCGGTGTGGCGGGCTGCCTGGACCCGTGCCCGGCGAAAGGCCCTGGTACTACAGGGCTGGCGGCTGAACCCAATCCAACGTTGCGCTCAAGTCATTTTCGCTCGGCAGGGCCGCTTGTTCGGAGGCGGGAAGGGTTTCATATGTGCAGGTTGAGACGGCCATGGGAGAACCTGCTTGGTTCAGCGCGTAATAGACCGTATGGTCTTTGCTGCTGCCGCAGACAAGGATTCCCACAGTCGGGGCGTGGGCATCCCGGCGAAGCCTGTCATTGACCAGCGCGATATAAAACTGCAATTGACCGATACGGTCCGGCTTGAACTTTCCGGTCTTGAGCTCGATCACTATGTAGCGCAGCTGCTCGACATGGAAAAACAGCAGGTCCAGGTGGAAGTCATCCCCGTCAACGTCAAAATGCACCTGCCGGCCCACAAAGGCAAATCCCGGTCCGAGCTCCCGCGGGTCTTGACCATCCGGTCCATAAGCCGTTGCCCCAGGTCCGGCTCGGCGACTTCACCAGAGAGGCCAAGAAACTCGAAGTTGCAGGGATCCTTGGCAATCTGTTGGGCTAGTTCCGAATCGGGGGCCACGAGTTGTTGTGCAAGGTTTGATGGCGCAGCCATCCGGTTGAAGCTCAGCGGATATAAGGCAGCATTCATTGCTGCTTGTTCAGTGTGGGCGCAGCATCTTCCTGTCAAGGTCAAATGCATCTTTTCGGATGGGCTTTGACGTAGGCACTCTCCCCTTGATCGGTTGCACCGCCCTCCAAATTCCCTGGAAATGGCCGCTGCACCGGCCTTGGAAATCACTTATGAGTCGCGCAGCGACTGGATGAGTTCATCCTTAAGCTGCCTTGAATATCCCTTGCGTCCAAGTTCCTGGATTTGCGCTCCTCTGTGTGTCTTTGCTCGCGGCGGGGGGGCTGTCTCAGTAGGGTGGTTTGATGACTACTTCTTCGGATTCTGTTGATATTCGTCGTCACGCAGGTTGGTTGCCCGAGCAGGGGGACCTTGAGGATTGGTTGGCTGAGTTGTGCCAGCGTGTCGAGTCGCGCGGTGAGCAGCCGTTGCACCCGGTGGTTGCCGAGTTCAAGGATCTTATCGACGTGGATCCGCTCGTTCGCATGTACCTCAATGAAATGATCTCCCAAGTACCAAAGAACAGACGTTACGAAAAGCGGTACGTGCAGGATGTACCGCACTTATTGGCGTTGATTAATGAGGTCATGACCATGGCACCCCAGTTTGGTGACTCAATGGTCATGACCCCCTTGGGAGCTATCCTGGACTGGACGATGAGCACGCCTGCCGGATTTGCCGCGTATCGGGATCGCCGCATCAATGCAATGCTTAAAAAGTTGCTGAACGCGTGGTGCGAGTTCCTCGACAGCCCAGCCTCATTATCCGTCCTCAACGACTCACCAACCGGGTGGATGTCTGAAGCGGCCCGTTCCACGATCAAAATTGAACAGTTTGAACACGACCCCGATCAGGAACACTGGGGTTTCCGGTCATGGAACGATTTCTTCACCAGACGGTTCAAAGAGGACGCGCGGCCAGTCGCAGCCCCGGAGGACGAATCGGTGATTGTGAGCGCCTGCGAATCGAAGCCTTATGGCATCAGCGTCAATGTGCAAAAGCAGGACCGGTTTTGGATAAAGAACCAGCCCTACTCCCTGCAGGACATGTTGGCCAACGACGAGTCTGTGGAGGAGTTCGTCGGTGGAACCGTTTACCAAGCCTTCCTGAGTGCAACGAACTACCATCGTTGGCACAGCCCTGTTGCAGGCAAGATCGTCAAAGCCTTCAATGTCGAGGGAACCTACTACTCCGAAGCCGATTCAGAAGGCGCAGCCGCAGCCGAGCCGGCCATCTCCCAGTCTTACCTGGCGCACGTTGCCACACGGGCCATCATCTTAATCGAGGCCGACAACCCAAAGATTGGATTGATGGCAGTGGTGGAGGTGGGCATGGCCGATGTGTCTTCGTGCGTGATCCGTCCAGGTTTGCGTCCCGGCAGCCACGTCACCAAAGGAGAGGAACTTGGACACTTCCAATTCGGCGGATCGACCTACTGCCTGGTCTTCCGCCCCGGTGTGGTCGCAGACTTCGCCGTTGACGCCGTTCCCCAGCCCCACGATCCGGCAGCACCGCAGGTGCTGGTCCGTTCAAAACTGGCAACTGTCCGCGACGAGCCACATGAGGAACATCCAGCCCACCAGCACTAACTTAGCCAAAGCGGTCAAGCTGCCGCAGGAACACTGTTGTTGAGTAGTTGAGTGCACGCTTCTCATGATGTGAGGAATCCCAAGATGGTTCTGGGGTGTATTGAATTTTGCGGCGATGACGTCCAGGGAGGTCTGAACCGTCCCGGATTTGATGCCGCTGTCTTTTTTGAGAAAGATGGCAATCATGCCCAAGAGATACCCAACCGAAGTTCGTGATCGTGCCGTGCG